>CAZWNX010000005.1:0-30519 GCA_964635395.1 uncultured Lachnospiraceae bacterium | reverse complement strand
AGTTCATACTTTCTAATATATTTAATCCGCCGAGTGCCGTGAAATCATCTGGGTAAATAATACAAGTCGGCTTTTCATCCAATCTCATTAAAAACTTCGTTTGCTTAACAGCCTCTTCAATATCCTGATAGGCTGCCTGTCTTACATATTCCGAATTCACTTTAATTTCATAATGTTCCATTCGTTCATAAAAACTTGAAAGTCTAGCATTCGTAGTTGAAGATGTCAGACCATGAATAAAGGCTATTTTTCTGTGTCCCTTTAAATAAATATAATCTACTAAATCCTTCATACCTTTAATATTATTGGATACAATGCTACTTTTATTTTGGAACGAATAGTCTAAGGTAATTAACGGCATGTTACTTGCCACTAATTGAAGTACCTCTGGATCATCATAATTGATGCTTGCAATCATCAACCCATCAAACTTTCTATGCTTACAATGCTCAAGGTAGCTCATCCGATTGGGTCTACTCTTGTTACAATTTAAAAACGTAATATCATAGCCTTTTGACTCTGCAGTTGTTTTAAAACTATCTAAAATATGCGAAAAAAATGCATGTGTTAATCCACAATGTGCTTCTTCAACAAATAATACCCCTATATTTTTACTAGAATTTGTTTTTAAAGCTCTTGCAACCGAATTTGGATAATATCCTAATTCCTTTGCCTTTTCACGAATTCTAATTTTCGTTGTTTCACTTATATCAGTATGATCATTTAACGCCTTACTCACTGTTGCAATCGAAACCTGACATTCTTTTGCTATATCTTTTATCGACGCCATTATTCCCTCTCAGTCTATAGTACCCTATCGCAAAATTAAATTGATTTCTATAATCAGTTGGACTATACTCAACCTATGAACATTATATCCTTATAAGTATAGGATTGAAAAGGGGAATTTTATGCTTTGGAAAGAAGAGTACAAAATAGGTGTTACAAATATAGATAATCAACATAAATTGCTGTTTGATCGATTAGATCTTCTTTTATTCGAATTGGCAAAAAATGATAAAGAACATTCTAGAGCGGAGTGTTTAAAAGCTATTGAGTATATTAAATTTTTATCCGTGAAACATTTTGCCGATGAAGAGATGTTTCAAAGATCCATTCAGTATTCAGGCATTCATACACATATAAAGGAACATGAGATTTTCACAAATACTTTACTCGACTATGAGAAGGATTTTCACAGTCTGTATTATCGAGTTGATATTTCAAAAGATTTTTTTGCATTTTTATTATCGTGGTCCATCAATCATATACGAGGTTCTGACAAGAATATCCTTCTCGGGAAACAGCCTGAGTTATTGCCATCTTCTACAAAGCTTGAAGAACTTTTTTTTCATGTATTAGAAGGTGTTTTTGAGTCCATATTTTTTACAAATATCAATGTTATTGAAACCTTAATTTATAAACCAATCACCACTGAAAATACTTTTTCGATTATGAAGTTTGAGGGAAATTGCAATTTTATTGCAATGCTATCTTTTCCCTATGAGATGGTTATTCATATGATTTGTTTTGTTCTCAATTCAGAAATCACGGATTTGGATGCAACTGTCCTCTCAACGTTAGAACGTCTGTCCTCAATGATCAGCAATAAAGTTGCTGTTCTACACACAAATCATAAGGATTTATGCCATAGCCTTAAACCCATCGTGACTTTATCACGCTATGATCATAATCAGTATTCCTTTACAAATGGATTATTATATAAGATTAAAACAGATTTTGGATTTTTTGAACTCATTATTAAAGAATTAGAAATAGAAGTGGATTCGGACTCAGAGTTGGAATCGAAATTAGAATCGTAAAATACTTTATTCATTTGCTCCATTATCAGATATTCATTCAATACTCGGCGCGACAGGATTCGAACCTGCGACCTCGGCGTCCCGAACGCCGCGCTCTACCAAACTGAGCCACGCGCCGATAAATGACTGTTATCAGCAAATTATTTTTGTCTTATGACAAACTTACAAATTGGGTTTCCTTTTTTATGAAATTTTTCCTCATATTCTGTCATGATATTATTTTTTGACAATTTCTCATCTTGATGCAAATCATAGGTCATATCTAATAACTCATATTCACTTATTTGGATTTGTTCTAATCCAAAATCAAATAATCCTCTATTATCCGTCTTAAACTCTATTAGTCCATCTCTTTTCAACACTTCTTTGTACACCATCAGAAAATTATTTGACACTAACCTTCTTTTGGCATGTCGATCTTTTGGCCATGGATCTGAAAAATTCAAATAAATTTTATCGATTTCTTCTTTTCCAAAAAAATCTGGTAATTCTCTTGCGTCTTCACACATAAACAATAGATTTTCTAAATTTCGTTCTTCCATTTTCTGTAATGCACGTAATAATACACTTGAATACTTTTCAATTCCTATATAATTAATTGTTGGATTCATGGATGCTAGGTCCATAATAAATCTTCCCTTACCCATCCCAATCTCAATCTGTAATGGCTGATTTTTATTTTGAAACAGCGTATGAATCGAATTTTTTAAAGTTTCTGGGTTTTGAATTACATATTTACTTTGTTCTATTGTTTCATCGGCACCGGTTATATTTCGTAATCTCACAACTAGCCTCATTTCATAATTATTTGGATTTATAATGAAAAAGCATTCTATCCAGAGCATATTTTACACTTTTCAAACCAGAAAATCAATTTTTTATTTACTTTTCATTAGAAGATTCAATTCAATTGTGAATTTTTTCTTATATGCCTTTGGTTTTACTAGAAAATAGTGTATTATAGAAAAGGTCCATTTATATGAAAACGGAGAGAATAACATGTTTAAAAAAACCCTTAGAAGAGCTTTTCAAATATCCTTATCGATATTTTTAAGCACGATCATTTCCCTTCCTGTTCATGCCGCTACAATTGATTATGCGAGTGAAGCAGAAAATAGAAAATCATGGCCTATTGAGTCCAATGATATTGAAAATTGGCCGGATGGCCCACAAATTGGAGCTGCTAGTGCCATATTAATGGAAGCAAATACAAAAACCATTCTATATGCTAAAAACATCCATGAAAAACAATTCCCTGCCAGTATCACAAAGATTATGACTTCAATGCTTGCAATGGAAAAAATCGAATCTCTTGATACGATGATTCCCTTTTCAAATGAAGCAATCTTTAGTATTGACCGTGGTTCTAGCAATGCCGGTATTGATGTTGGTGAGGAACTAACCTTTGAAGAATGCCTGTATACAATGCTTCTTTATTCTGCAAATGAAGTTTGTAACGGTGTCGCCGAAAAAGCTGCTGGTGATATTCCTAGTTTTGTTAACTTAATGAATGAGCGGGCTAAGGAACTAGGATGTGAGAATACACATTTTAATAATACAAATGGCTTACCCGACGATCAACACTATACCACTGCTTATGATTTTGCTCTCATTGCATCCGAATTCTTTAAGAACGAGACTTTATCTAAAATCTCTGGAACAAGGAATTATACAATACTACCGTCTGCTAAACAACCTGATACTTGGGAAATGTCAAATCATCATAAACTATGTTCGAATATGCAATTTAGTTATGAGTATTTTGTCGGTGGTAAAACCGGATATACGAATTTGGCGAGACAAACGCTTGTCTCCTGTGCTGAAAAAGATGGAATGCGTCTAATCTGCGTAATATTAAAGGAAGAGTCTCCTGATCAATTTAACGATACCATTAGTTTATTTGACTACGGATTTGCAAACTTTCAAAATGTGTCTATTGCAGAAAATGAAGTGAATTACGTTCTTGATCATTCTGATTTTTTTGAAAGTAATAGTGATGTTTTTGGAAAGAGCCAGCCCATTATGACCATTGATGATAAAGCACTCGTTACCATTCCAAAGACAGTCGATTTTAAAGATACTTTGTCAGAATTGTCCTATGATCAGCAAGACCCTCAATCCGTAGCAACGATTCAATACAGTTATAATGGTGTCTCGGTGGGAAATGCAAATGTAATGCTCACTGACATGAATCAAAAATCCTATGATTTTGATTCACCCGTTGTATCGGATAATACTACATCTTCCAATGGTTTTTCTGGTAAAATCATTTTTATTAATATCCTAAAAGTTCTTGGTATTATAATGGGAATCGCCTTCATTTTGATCCTAATCCTATTTATTAGAGCATTTATTAAAAACTATCATTTCTCTAGAAAGCGTAATAGTAAGATTCGCAGAAAAAAGAGACGTAAGAAAAGATTACATTTTGATGATTATGATTATCGTTAGTCTACATTAAAAAAACAAAGCTATTGCGCTTTGTTTTTTTTTGCTCTTTGTCTACAAATTCGTTGCTCTCTAGATCGTTCCTTTTTTTGCAAAATTTCTTCTACATCAGCAACCTCAATCTGTTTAATTGTTTTGACCACAAACACTTCATTATCTTCAGTTTTCTTAATCCTTATCTTCCCTTTCAAATAACCGTGATTTGGACAAAAGGAAACTGCATAGTAATGTTTTCCATTTGGAGTAAACCATTTTATTTTTTTACGTAATGCTTTTTTACATATATAGCACTTAATACTACTAACTTCTCGATCTAACAGTGCAGAACTTTTTGTTTTAAATTTTCTTGAAATATATTTTGAATAATCGCTAAATACGATGTGAATCTCGTCTCTCTTTGAACTCGGTAATGCAAATAAATCGAATGACACATGGTCATGAAGTTCACTCGTAATTTTTTGAAACACTTTCACGGTATAGTATGCATCACTAAAAGCCCGGTGAAATGGAATATCTTTTACAATTTTTAAATAGTCTATCGCATACTCTAAAGTTCTTCTGCTTTTTCCATTCTCATAGCCAAGGCTAAATAATTTCTGAATGTCAAGAAATTGCATTGGTTTATTGGATAATGAAGCAAATTGATAGTAATTCATATTTCGTTGTAATTCTGTTAAATCAAGTGGTCCCCATGTGCAAAAGACAAAGTCCTCACCACACCATTTCAAAAAATCACAAACCACTACTTCAAAAGATTTTCCATTAAATAATTCTTCTTTTTTAATGTGACTAAGCGTCTTTGTAATAAAATGCATGTCCTTATAAACAGATGGCTTTATTAAACGATTAAATTCACCAATTACACACTTTTGCTCATTTAATTTTAAAGCACCTATTTCAATAATCTCAAACGGCATATCTTTATTAACTTTACATTTACCTTCTGATGCTTGGTTCCATTCTAAGTCAAAAACGATATAATTCATTTATATTCCAATCTGCATACTGCTCGCATAGCATGCATTCAACCAATTTTTTAATGTCCTCGGGGGGAATCGAACCCTCAACTGCCCCTTAGGAGGGGGCTGTTATATCCATTTAACTACGAAGACCTGCTAAATATAATAGCATGATATGATCTGATTTGTAAATAAATCTCTCAGCTTATTTTACTTACTCTTTCACATCGTCTCTTGAGTCTTGTGGATAATGAATCCATCCTTGTAACCAGATTGTTCCCTTAAATCTTCGACCGATTTCCGGTTCTCCCATTACGTCTGATTTATTAATGCAAATATCCATGTACATCTCATTACAATTAATCGTCATTTCATAAATAATTTCTTTTGTAATCTGATTTTCTACTAATTTGTAATCTTCTATTTCTCCAAGGATTGAATACTGATCGCATTCTACACCATAGGGCATAAAATACGTATCTACTAAAGTAAAAATATCTTCCTTCAATATTTTTCTGGAAATAGAAGAATATGTATCCATATCTTCGAGCGTTAAATTCTCAATTGCCTCTTCATCGCCTTTTCTTGCAGCAGCAATTAACTTGTTACGTGTAATTGCTGCTTGCTTTGTTTTTTTCTTGTCAACTTCGTCCTTTTTTATTGGCATCATAATGGTACCTGAAGTAGATAACGCTGATAATACCAAAGATGTTCCCTGGACAGGCAATAATGATAATGTTTCATATTTTAAGTATGGAATGATATTTTGTAAATAAAAAATCATAGAAACACCAATTTTAATATCATCGCAAATCCCTGCATAAGATTCCTTTTCTGCATGTCGTTCAACAGAAACATCTTCATAGGAACTTACTCTACTTCCTCTAAAAAATGGATAATAATACTCTACAATGAATTTATCTTCATCATCAAACTCGCCCCTAACGCTTATCCCCATATTGGCCGAATAAAAATGATTATACTCAGCAAATATGTAGTTACTATCAGCTGAAAAATATTGCTTCTCATCTGCTTTTAAAATAACGTCTTTTAATAATTCATTAAGCTGTTTTCTATTTGATAATTCACTAAAGCCAATTGCTCTTAAATATTTATGCAATTACTTCACCTCTTACTTTCTGTTACTATCACAACCACTAAGAAATAACCTTAGCACCACCCATATATGGTCTTAACGCTTCTGGGATTGCAACAGTTCCATCTTCTAAAAGATTATTTTCTAGAAAAGCAATCAACATTCTTGGTGGAGCTACAACGGTATTATTCAGTGTGTGTGCAAAATATTTTCCATCTTCACCTTGCACACGAATTTTAAGTCTTCTTGCCTGGGCATCTCCTAGATTTGAACAACTTCCAACTTCAAAATATTTCTTTTGTCTTGGTGACCACGCTTCAACATCGTAAGATTTCACTTTCAAATCTGCTAAATCACCTGAACAGCATTCTATTGTTCTTACTGGAATATCAAGGGTACAAAATAAATCTACTGTATTCTTCCATAATTTTTCAAACCACATAGGTGATTCTTCTGGTTTACATACAACGATCATTTCCTGCTTTTCAAATTGATGAATTCTATATACGCCTCGTTCTTCTAAACCATGTGCTCCCTTTTCCTTACGAAAACATGGAGAGTAGGAAGTCAATGTCTGAGGTAGCGTTTCTTCTGGAACGATAGAATCTATGAATTTACCAATCATTGAATGTTCACTTGTTCCAATTAGATAAAGGTCTTCACCTTCAATTTTGTACATCATCGCATCCATCTCTGCAAAACTCATTACACCAGTAACAACATTGCTTCTAATCATATATGGCGGTATACAATAGGTAAATCCTCTGTCAATCATAAAATCGCGTGCATATGAAATAACAGCTGAATGAAGTCTTGCGATATCTCCTTGCAAATAGTAAAATCCATTACCTGCTACTTTACGAGCACTATCTAAATCTATTCCTGAAAATTTCTCCATAATCTCTGTGTGATATGGGATTTCATAATCAGGAACTCTTGGATCACTAAATACCTCTATTTCCACATTTTCTTCATCATTTTTTCCGATAGGTACTGTTGGATCAATAATATTAGGAATAATCAACATAATTGAATTTACTTTTTCATCCAATTCTTTTTCTAACTCTTCCAATTCCACCAATCTATTAGCAGATTCATTAACTTTTACTTTTACTAACTCGGCTTCTTCTTTTTTACCCTGTGCCATTAATGCACCAATTTCTTTTGAAATTTTATTACGATTCGCTCTTAAATCATCGGCTTCTTTTTGAACATCTCTTCTTTTTTGATCTAGCTCAATAACTTCATCTACTAGTGCAATCTTGTGATCTTGAAATTTCTTTCGAATGTTTTCTTTAACAACTTCTGGGTTTTCTCGTACAAATTTAATATCTAACATGGTTACCTCTCTCAATTTATTATATTTTTTATTATATTTTTTATTGTATTTTTTTATTCCACCATTTCAGTAATAACAATATTATGGACTAGCACCATATCACATTGTATCTGATCCATTACCTTCGCTCCATTTTTATCAATTGTGATCGTAACAACTGGTCTTTCAGGAAAATGCTCATTTTGTCTTGCTACAATTCCAATTGATCCATCACTTAATCGTACTTTTGTTCCTGTTGGGTAAATGGCAGTAAATTGGAGCAATGTATCTACAATTTCTGCATCATACTCACTACCCTTTGTTGATTTCAATAACTCAATTGCTTCATAGACTCTCATTCTTTTACAGCCAACACCACAAATGGATTCATCAAACAATTCACATACACTCACAATTTGACATTCTGTTGTAAGTTCATTACTTTTAAGAGGATACCCCTTACCGCCTAGTTTCTCGTGATGAAATAAAATCATTTGCTTTGCCTGATCCGATAACCAATCTTCATGAATAATAGCTGTGTAACCAAATACCGTATGTTTACGGTATTCTTCCTGGTCTTTCTGGCTAAGTTCATTTATATCTACATTTGTAAATGGAATGGTTGTGTAACGCAATCCTAAATCATGTAATATTGCGGCAATTCCAATATCATTAATTGTATTTTTAGGGATTTTCATTTTAACGCCCGTTAACACCGCCAATGCACAAACACTCAATGAGTGCTCATACAAATTTGCATCTCGTTCTCTAAACTCATATACCTTTTCTAATACCTTTTCATTATTCAAGATATTATTAATAATATCTTCTGCTACACCAACTAACTCTTCCAAATTTTTACTATTGTGAAATGTATGCTTTTCTAAGATATTTTGCACTTTTAATAAACATGTTTCTTGTACTTCTTGTTTACTTATTATTCCACCCAAGGAAAATAATGCATTACTATCTTCCTCAATATATATTTCACTTATGTCATGATCAATTAATTTCTTAATATATTCTTTTTTTAATTTTGTTCCTTTACCAATTAGTACTTTCAAATCCTTTGTTAAAATTGGGGAAGCAACGATTTCATTACCTTCTAAACTATCAACATTTATAATGCGCATGATAACAAACCACCTTTACTTTTCTTCCCTACTTTATTATTCTCCCATTGCCTGTTTAAGGGCTTTTGCCTCTTCATTTCCTAAATCAATATCACTTTCACCCCTAGTGATTACCTTTGTATAAGAGTAACACCCATCTGTGCTATGTACAGAGTTCATAATAAAGCCATCATTGTCTTCATTTAATAGTGCAATACAAAAACTTAACTGCCCACCCATTTGCTTAAATGCATCATATTTTACTACACCTAATTTTTGGTAAGTCGTTTCCAGTTTCTTATATATTTTTCTAATCTCTTTATGATTACTTTCACTAACCTTTTTTAGGAGATCAATATCGGAAAATAATTTGATCGTTTCTTCTTCTAAACTTGTAGCATCTTTACCCAACATAAATTTGGAATACTTTTTATTTAATTTATTATATTTTCCAATCTGAATACTATATAGGATGAAAAGAATTAAAATCAATACAACCATTCCAATTATAATATATCCTATATCAATTCCAGATAATCCCATTGAATCAAAAATTTGACTATTCATGAAACCTCCAAGATAAATGATTTTTTACTGCTCCAACACGCTTTAATTTGTCTGAAATAATTCTAGAATTCTATCTAAATCATCATTTGAATAAAACTCAATTTCAATTTTACCGCTCCCATTACCTTTTGGATTAATCAAAACTTTTGTTCCAAAAGACTGTTTAAGTTTCTCTTCAATCTCCTGATAGATAATCACTAACTCTTCATTTGTTTTTGGCTTTTTTGATTTCTTCTCTTTGCCAAAATTCTTAACAAGCTTTTCAACATCACGTACGCTTAACTTTTCATCAAATACTTTCTGAGCAATTTGATACTGTTTGTCATGATCTTCAATTGCAAGAATTGCCCTTGCATGTCCAGTTGAAATCATTTCATCAATCAACATTTGTTGGACATCATTACATAATTTTAATAATCGCATTGAATTAGTAACTGCTGCTCGACTTTTCGATACTCGTTCTGCAACTTCATCCTGTTTTAAATGAAATTCTTCTAACAGTCTTTTATATGCCTGTGCTTCTTCAATTGGATTTAAATCTTCTCTCTGAATATTTTCAATAAGCGATATTTCTACGATTTCTTGTTCTGTAAGTTTTTTAATGATAACAGGTACTTCTTTTAAACCAGCTAATTTAGCGGCACGCCATCTTCTCTCTCCAGCAATAATTTCATAGTATCTATCCCTATCTTGTACTAGAATTGGCTGCAAAAGACCAAACTGCTTAATTGACTCTGACAATTCATGCAGTGCATCTTCATCAAAATTCTTTCTTGGCTGATCTCTATTTGGCTCCACCAATGTTATTTTTACATACTTCTCACTTGATTCATTTTTTGAATTGGTTTTCTCATCTTTCGAATCTAGTGCTTTTGATGTTACATGTTCTGCACTTGATAGTGGTATTAAAGAATCCAAACCCTTTCCTAACCCTTTCACTCTATTAGCCATTTTTCCCTCCGCTATAAATCATAAATCTTTATATTCTATCGATGACTTCTTGAGCAAGTTGCATATAACTTTCTGCTCCAATTGATTTTGGGTCATACATTGTTATTGGCATTCCATGACTTGGTGCTTCTGCTAGACGTATGTTTCTTGGAATGATTGTCTTACATATATGTTGCTTAAGATTGTTCTTTACATTTTCTACTACTTGCGCTGATAAGTTTGTCCTGGCATCATACATGGTAAAAACTACGCCTTCTACATCTAGTTCTGAATTTAGTCTCTCTTTAATTAGATTGACTGTATGAATTAATTGGCTAAGTCCTTCAAGCGCGTAATACTCACACTGTATTGGAACTAACACGGAGTTAGCTGTAGTCATTGCATTAATTGTTAGTAAACTAAGTGAGGGAGGACAATCTATAATAATAAAATCATAATTGTCTTTAACAAAATCAACTTCTTGTTTCAAAATGTATTCTTTCTTGTCAACTCCAATCAATTCAATTTCTGCGGCTGCTAAATTAACATTAGAAGGTACGATGGATACATTATTAATTGTATCCCTGATAATGCAGTCCTGAATCGTACATTCTCCGAGTATCAACTCATAAATTGTATTTTCCAAGAAATTCTTATCGATTCCAAATCCGCTCGTTGTATTTCCTTGTGGATCTGCGTCAATTACCAACACTCGTTTACCCAAACCACCTAGTGAAGCAGACAAATTAATAGATGTGGTTGTCTTTCCAACCCCACCTTTTTGATTTGCTACGGCAATAATTCTACTCATTTACTTCCTCATTTCTATAACATGATGTGTAAATTCTATTCACACATAAATACATGCGTTTCTATATTATAATAAATTGTTTCTCCAAACAATCCGTGAATCTATTGGTAAATTATATCATTTTTTATATGTATTATCCATATGCATTTGCATAAAAGACATATTTATTTTTGTCTGTTTCACAATTTTGTACCTTCATCACTGTGTCTATAACAATGTTTCACGCTCAATCTTACAATATATTGGGTTATGATGTTTCACGTGAAACATTATGTTGTGGATATAGTGATTGGGCTACAAATGTTTCACGTGAAACATTGTAACCCAATTTTTATAAAATAGTCGCTATATGTTGATTAATGAATTTTTTATAGCCAATACTGCAGCCTGTGTCCGGTCATCCACATCTATTTTTCTAAATATATTGGAAATATGGTTTTTTACAGTTCTCTCACTTATAAACAATATTTCTGCGATACTACGATTACTATTTCCTTTTGCAATTAGTATCAAAATTTCTTTTTCTCTATTTGTAAGTGTTTTGATTTTCTCAAGATCATCATTTTTTTGAATCATTACTTTGTTATACTCTGGTATATAAGAAGACTGGATGTACTTTTCATTCCTTGAAACACTTTTAATAGCAGTCTCAAGTTCAGAAAGTGATGAAAACTTTAATAGATATCCATCAATATCGCTAGCTATGATTCTGACAAAATCATCTTTGCTCTCATGTGAATTCAACACAATATACTTTACATCTCTCTTATTCATTACCAACTTGCTAAGGATATCAATTTCAAATCGATCGCATGAAGAAATCGAAAATACAATTACATCACAATTCGAATATATGCTGCCTGAATCAATAAGGGAATTATAAAAATCCACACTAACATTTCCATGCCCCAACACTTTAATAGAATTGGAACCTTTGAAATAATTAACAATTCCTTCTCTTGTCATTTTATGGCAATCCATTATTAGGATATTAATCAATTTATGTCTCTCCCTTCGGTGTCAAAACTAGATATACTCTCTTAAATATTAGAAATAGTAGAATTATTATATCTATAATAATATAATAATTTTCGGAATAATAAAAGCATATTTTGTTTGTAACTATATCTATTTTCTATTATAATGATAACTATAAACAAATAACTTATAAATGGGGTATGATGAATATGAAGCAAAAAATTAGAACACTGATTATATTAACAACTTTTGTATCACTTACAATTCATATTATTAATAAATTACTAATTGCAATGTCTACTGCAAAGGGATTACTAATCAAATCGGATAACCAATACTATGAATGGCGCTTTGGTAAAATACGTTATACAAAAAAAGGGTCAGGTAATCCAATTTTACTAATTCATGATCTCGATTGTGGCAGTAGTGCATATGAATTCCATAAGCTTGCTAATGAATTATCCAAAACAAATGAAGTATATTCCATTGATTTGTTAGGCTACGGCTTATCCGATAAACCAAATCTAACATTTACGAACTTCATGTATGTTGAGCTTATTAATGATTTTATCAAAAATATCATTAATAGAAAGTGTGATGTAATAACCAGTGGTAATTCATCTTCCATTGCTATAATGACATGCCACAATAATCCAGAAGCAATTAATCAGCTAATCTTTATCAACCCTCAGAGTTTATTTGAAATTAATGAGATACCTTCAAATCAAACTAAATTGTTAAAGATACTTTTTGAAACACCATTGATTGGAACTTTTATTTACAATTTACTTACTACAAAGTTTTCTTTTAAAAAGACGTTTTCTACTCAGTACTTTTATGATCGCACTCTGATCTCAGAACTAGATATTCAAAACTATGTGGAATCTTCTCACACACATGGTGCTAATTCAAAATATTCCTTCGCAAGTTATATCAGTAAATATACAAACATCAATATTTTACATGCATTAAAAGAAATAAATAATAGTATCTATATTATTTCTGGTGATGAACTTGAAGATAGCGATATTACAATTGAAAACTATATTTACTATAATAATGCAATTGAGTATGCTAATATTCATAAAACAAAGAAATTACCTCATCTAGAACGAACACATGACGTATTAACTCACATTCAAACATGGATTCATTCATAATTATAACACACAAACCCTTTATAATCATTAGTTATAAAGGGTTTTTTAATGGCAAACCAGCTTTTCTTGGATATATTTTATGTGTTGTCTCAACTTTTTTTATTACAACTAAGGTTCTTTGCTGATTACTATTTGGTAAATGAAAATCAATCTGTTCAAATACCTTACCGCCTAATAAGTGAATTGCTTTTCGGGAATCCACTAATTCTGTTGTTGCTTTTTCTGTTTTATAGGAAATAAAATAACCGCCTCTTTTTACATAGGGAATACAGTACTCCGCTAGAGTAGAAAGATTTGATACTGCCCTGGAAACACAAAAAGTATACTTTTCACGCAAAAGATTCGGTTTTGCAAAATCTTCTGCCCTGCCGTGCAAAGTGTTAATATCTGTCAAATGAAGTTCACTAATAATTGTATCCAAAAACTTAATCCTCTTATTTAATGAATCTAGCAAAGTCACTTGAATACTAGGGAATAGAATTTTAATTGGAACACCTGGAAAACCAGCGCCCGTTCCAATATCAATCAAAGAAATTGGACATTCTTGAAGAACTTGTTCATCCAATAATTTCGTTTTCACAATTGATAAACTATCTAAGAAATGCTTTTTAAAAACACTGTCAAAATCGGTTATCGTAGTTAAATTCATTACCTGATTCCATTCAACCAATAGCTCATAATATCGAACAAATTGCTTCAACTGATACTCCGTCAATTCTATACCAAATTCTTCTAAATCCAAATGAAATTGATTTAATACATTTATATCGTATTGAGTTAAATCTATATCGTTTACGTTTGTCATTTATTTAGTATTTCCTCCGTATTACTCGCTTTATGATAGAACTGTTCTAGATAGATTAATAATACAGAAACATCGGCTGGTGATACACCGGATATTCTAGACGCTTGTCCAATGGATTCAGGCCTATACAATTTTAGCTTTTGCTTTGCCTCATTCCTCAAACTATTTACAAAATCATAATCAATTTCTTTTGGAATTTTTTTTGATTCAATTTTTTTAAATTGTTCTACCTGCTTTAATTGCCTAGAAATATAACCATCATATTTTATATGAATATCAACCTGCTCAATAACATCTTTTGGTAATTGCACTCTGTTTTTATCAATACCTTCTAAAATTTCATAGGATAATTCTGGGCGACACATTAACTCAGACATGTAAATTCCTGTTTTAAGAGGTGCTGAGTTGTGACTTGCCAAAAACTCCTGCACTTCTTTATTTGCTCCTACTAAAACTGTCCTTAAACGAGCAACCTCATCTTGAATCTGTTTCTCCTTAATGAGTAATGCGTCAAACTGATCTTTGCTAACTAATCCGGCTTCATAACCAATTTTACCCAATCGAAGATCCGCATTATCCTGACGTAGTAATAAACGATACTCTGATCTAGAGGTCATCATGCGATATGGCTCAAGTGTTTCCTTAAAAACTAAATCATCAATCAGTACACCGATATATCCTATTGAACGATCAATAATAATGGCTTCTTTTCCTAAAGCAAACCTAGCAGCATTAATACCTGCAACAAGTCCCTGTGCTGCAGCTTCTTCATATCCGCTACTACCATTCAATTGCCCCGCAGAGTATAGTCCTTCAATATCCTTAAAACCCAATGAAGGATTCAATTGATTAGGATTAATACAATCATATTCAATTGCATAAGCATTTCTTACAATTTTACAATTTTCCAGACCCTTAACACTTCGATACATTTGAAGCTGGACATCTTCAGGCAATGAAGAAGACATTCCACCCACATATATTTCATTTGTATACAATCCCTCTGGTTCTAAAAAAACCTGATGTCTATTCTTATCACTAAACTTAACTACTTTATCTTCAATAGATGGGCAGTATCTTGGTCCAGTTCCTTCAATAACACCGGAATACATAGGAGAACGTCCCAAATTTTTTTGAATGATTTCATGAGTCTTTTCGTTTGTATAAGTTAAAAAACAGGAAATCTGATTAATTTGAACTGACTCTGGATCTGTAGAAAATGAAAAAGGAACTACAACTTTATCTCCAAATTGCTCCTCTAATTGAGAAAAATCAATACTTCTTCTATCTAATCTTGCAGGTGTTCCTGTTTTAAATCGTCTAATCTCTATACCTATTTTTTTCATTGCTTCTGACAAATAATTGGCACTTGGCAACCCATTAGGTCCAGTATAAGTAATGGATTCACCACATAAACATCTCGCTTTTAAATAAGTCCCTGTACAAAGCACAACAGCTTTTGCATAATAAGTAGCACCAGAATAAATTCGCACACCTTTAATCTTTTTAATAGTTGACTCTAAATCATCCACTAATAACTCACAAACTTCAGCCTGCTTAATCACTAAATGATCTGTATTTTCTAATACTTCCCTCATCGTAGAAGAATACTTCAATTTATCCGCTTGAGCACGAAGTGAATGCACTGCAGGTCCTTTTGATCGATTCAACATTTTCGATTGAATAAATGTTTTATCAATATTTTTGGCCATTTCACCACCAAGAGCATCAATTTCACGTACTAAATGCCCCTTGCTTGTTCCACCAATATTTGGATTGCATGGCATAAACGCAATATTATCAACACTTACCGTAAATAAAATCGTTTCGAGTCCTAGTCTTGCACACGCTAATGCAGCTTCACAGCCTGCATGACCCGCACCAACAATACAAACATCAACATTCTCAATTATCTGATTCATATGCACCCCAACCTATCTTGAATTACTATTTGTTATATCCGACTACTTTCCTGTACAAAATTTCGAAAAAATTTCTTCAACAAGATCATCTTCTATTTCTTCACCAATAATATAACCTAATTGCTGGTATGCATTCATTAAATCAATCGTAAAGAAATCTTCTGGCATTCCATTCAGAATACTTACAATCACTAATTCCAAAGCCTCTCTAGAATGAACCAGAGCATTTTGATGCCTCATATTCGTTATAATCAATTCATCATTATGAACAACATTACCTTTTAAAACAAGTTTCTCAATCTCCTGAGCTAATAAATCCAATCCAATATTCTCTTTTGTTGATGTCTTAATAAAAGAAATCGTATTATTATGATTTAAAAATAAGCTAACTACATCTTCTTTTGTGCATACTTGTTCTAAATCAGACTTATTAAATAAAATAATAACATTCTTATCTTTTATTACAGATATGATTTGATGGTCCGAATCATCTATTAATTTAGAAGAGTCAACAACATAAATAATTAAATCAGCCTTATTTGCCGTTTCAATCGCCAAATCTACTCCAATTCTTTCTACTACATCATCCGTACTTCTTATCCCAGCAGTATCAATCATTAGTAATTGGATACCATTCAAAAGAATCGTCTCTTCAATCGTATCTCTCGTCGTTCCAGCGATATCTGTAACGATTGCCTTGTTTGTTCCAGACAATAAATTCAACAAACTTGATTTTCCAGCATTTGGTTTACCAACAATTACTGTTTTAATTCCCTCTTTTAAAATAAGACCATTTTTACCAGACTCAATTAAAAGAGACATATTTCGAATCATACAACTTAATTTTTCCTTTAACTGATCCGGATAACCCTCTAAAGAAACATGTTCTGGATCATCTAAAGCCGATTCAATAAAAGCTATTTCATATAATAAATCATTTCGAATTTTAACAATTTGATTTGATAATTTTCCATTTAATTGATTAATAGAAGAGTGCAATGCATAATCATTTTTTGCAGCAATTAAATCCATAATTGCTTCTGCTTTAGACAAATCAATTCTTCCATTTAAAAAAGCCCTTTTTGAAAATTCACCAGGCATCGCAATTCTTGCCCCTTTAGATACAACCAATTGCAGAATTTTTTGCATCACTAAAGGACCACCATGACAATTAATTTCTACAACATGCTCTCTTGTAAATGTTTTAGGGGCTTTCATTATACTGATCATAACTTCATCAATCATTTGATGTTCATCATAGATAAAACCATAATGAATGGTATGAGAAGCAACATCTAATAATGATTTATTAACATTAGGTGATTTAAATACTTGGTTTGCAATTTTAATTGAATCATCACCACTAATTCGAATTATTCCTATACTTGACTGAGAAGTAGCAGTTGCAAATGCAACAATAGTATCAAAATTCATAATTACTCCAATCTAAAATTCCTGTCATGATCATAACAAAGTTATGAAACACAACAGGAACCAGTAACTTAAAAATTATTTTTTAAGTGTAACTACAACTCTCCTAAATGGTTCTTCACCTTCACTATGAGTCGTAACAAATTTATCATTTTGCAGAGCAGAATGAATAATTCTTCTTTCATAAGGATTCATAGGCTCTAAAGAAACACTTCTCTTTGTTCTTTTAACCTTGTATGAAATATTCTTTGCCAAATTTTCAAGAGTTTCTTTTCTTCTATTTCGATAATTTTCTGTATCTACTTTAACACGAATATATTCATTTGTTCCTTTATTTACAACAAGGGACACTAGGTATTGTAAAGAATCAAGAGTTTGACCTCTTTTACCAATTAGAACACCCATATCTTTACCAACAATATCAATATCTAACGACTCTGTATTAACATTATAAGCAACTTTTACTTCTGCTGTTAATTTCATAGCTTTAAGTACATCTACCAAGAACTCTTTTGCTTTTGTTTCAACTTCATTTGCATCAACAATTGTCTTTGGCTCTTTGCTTACTTCTTTCTTAATTTCAGGTTTAATTTCTTTCTTAACTTCTTTCTTAATTTCAACCTTTTCTTCAACAACAGGTTTTTCTTTCCTAACTCTTGCTCTGATAACTGCAGGCTTTGAATTAAAACCTAAAAAACCAGTTGAACCTTCTTCAATCACTTCATATTCAAGTTCACTACTTGGTATTGACAATTGCTTACATGCTTCTGTGATTGCATCACTAACTGTTTTAGCGCTATATCTTAAAAATTCCATATTGTATAACCATACCCTTTCCAATATTCATTCTATAATTAATATTACAAACACTCATTATTTCTTAGAACTTGAATTTTTTTCATTATATTGCTTAACCATATTTGCTTTTGAAGCAATACTTCCTGGATTACCCGCTGACTTTTCTGCAGATTTTTCTTTTGCCTTTTGTACTAATTCTTCCTTCTCAGCTTGCGATAATTTACTAGAATACTTAGGCATTGGTTGCTCTTGTTGCTGAGCACCAGAAAGTAATTTCTGTGTAAAAGATTGCTTTTGAGGAGATGTTTTCATTTTTTCAACGTTCTTTTTAACTAATGCATCAATATCCATTTTATCAATATGCTTATTAATTACAATTTGTTGAATACTTCTTACAACAGAACCAGCTACCCAATAGATACCCATACCAGTTGGGAATGTAAAACAGAAGAACACTGACATTAATGGCATCATTGTATTCATCATTTTCATAGAACTTTGCATAGATTCCATTGTTTTATTATCACTAGAATCTGTACTTTGTCCAGCTTGAGGCATTAACTTAACATTTAAAAATTGAGTTAATCCAGCTAAAATAGGAATCAAAGCTGCTCCAATAATCAATAAGTAATTACCATTTTTAAATGCTTCCTGAATAATAAAAATTGGTGAATCTCCAATATTTAAACCTAGAAAATTATTAAAATGTGTTAATTTCTCATAAGCAGAACTAACTGAATCCGAAATAGATGCTAGTGCTGGATGATCAATTAATGTTTGCCACTCTTCTGAAGAAGCCTTATTTAACAAATCAATAAAGGTATCTTTCATATAATTACTACCGGCAACAAATGAATCATTCTCAAACTGTTTTTTTATCATTCCATAATTCTTAAACGTTTTAAGTACTTCAATACTTTCAGGAATTTCAATCATTTTACCTACAAAAGTTAAATAAACTTCTTTAATTTTTTCTACATACGCAGGAATATTGTTAATTACTCTATAAAGAGAAAATAGAATTGGCATCTGAATTGCTAATTGAACACAACTACCAGTAGGAGAAACACCGTACTTTCTATATACAACCTGGGTTTCTTCCTGCATTCTCTGCATGGAATCTTGATCTTTTTTATTCTTATACTTCTTTTGAATTGCCTGAATTTCTGGATTCATCTTGGCAGATAATTTACTAAATTTTTGTTGTTTTACTGTTAATGGCATCATGCATAAGTAAATAATAATTGTAAATATGATGATTGCCAAACCAATATTAGGAACTAAACTAAATATTAAATTCATTAACATACCTAATATTTTAGCGATTGGTCCTATAATAAATGTTGTTGATTGAGTTAAAAATATAGCTGTCAAAATCATTTCCTCCATAATTTATGGTACTGGATCATATCCACCTTTTGAAAAAGGATTACATCTTAATATTCTCCATACAGCTAGTAGTCCACCCTTTAATAATCCATGCTTTTCAATTGCTTCTACAGCATAAGTAGAACAAGATGGAAAATATGGACACTTGGTTGTTTTCATTGGAGAGATATAACGTTTATAAAATTGAATAAGTAATAATACTATTTTTTTCATTTTTAAGTTCGATTCATTTTACAATACTATGTAATTTTGAAAGATGTAATATCGCACTTTCTACTTCTTTATAAGAAATAGTAGCGGACGAGTTTCTTGCAATAACAACAATGTTTAAACCACTATTAAACAGTTCTTCATTCAGTCTGTAACTTTCCTTTACTAATCTCTTTACTCGATGTCTGATTACACTATTACCGACTTTTTTACTAACAGAAATTCCTAAATAATTGATATCCTGACTATTTTTTGAAACATACATAATAAAATACTTATTTGCATAGGATTTACCAATATTATAAACATTTGTAAAATCTCTATTCTTTCTTAATGATTTAGAAAATTTCATTTTATTATCCTTTTCGAGAAAAAAAGGCCACTAAATGCGGCCTATGCTGACAATGATTTTCTTCCTTTTGCTCTTCTCGCAGCTAACACTCTTCTTCCACCTGGACTACTCATTCTTGCTCTAAAACCATGTACTTTAGATCTTTGACCTTTTTTTGGTTGAAATGTCATTTTCATATTCAATACACCTCCTTTATATATGTCAGAAAATATCATTACGATTATATCGAATAGAAAATGTCACGTCAAGTAAAATAGACTTTATTTTAAATAATAAAAATTTATATAATTTTATAAAAATATTTTTTATCCAACATATTGTTTTAATAATTTTACTGCACACTATATATAGAAGAAAAATTTTATAAAATAATTGATTTTAATTAACATAATACTATCCACAAATTGTGAATATCATGTGTATAACTAAAAAGAAATGTGACTATTTATAAAGATATACTCTATTTTAAATAAAAAGAGAAGTGTAAAATGTTAATTACATTTTTATAATTATCCACAATTACTATACAATTTAACATAATTAATAAATTTCGTTATTATTTTTCAATCTTATTATAGAATAAATAAGCATTTGAATTTTCTTACCATATCGTATAATATGGTAAGAGATTTGAATTTATAGATTGTAAGTAATAAAGGAGACTGGTACTACTATGGAAGAAATTAATAACAAGTGGGAAGAAATCAAAGAAACAATCAAAAAGGAATATGACTTATCAGATGTTTCATTTAATACATGGATTCTTCCATTAAAATTTCATAGTGTTAAAAATAATGAAGTAATTATTTTAATTAATGCTGATCAAGCTCATGCAGTTAGCTATATTTCAAATAAATATAAAAGCTTTTTTCAGGTTTCTATTTCTGAAATGTTTGATCAAGATTATACAGTTTCTTTTGTATTAGAAAAAGATATTTTAAATCAGGAACAAACTTTAGAATCAAAGCCAATCTATAATATCAATTATGAAAATGCAAATTTGAACGCAAAATATAAATTTGATACATTTGTTGTAGGTGGTAATAATAAATTTGCCCATTCAGCTGCACTTGCAGTTGCTGAATCGCCTGGCGAAGCTTACAATCCTCTCTATTTATATGGTGGAGCTGGACTTGGTAAAACTCATCTTATGCACTCTATTGGACATTTTATATTAGAACAAAATCCTGAAAAGAAAATTTTATATGTAAATAGTGAAGAATTTACCAATGAAGTAATTGAATCCATTCGTAGTGGTAACGCGGCTGCAATGACAAAACTTCGCGAAAAATATAGAACAGTAGATGTATTACTTTTAGATGATGTTCAATTTATAATAGGAAAAGAAAGTACTCAGGAAGAATTTTTTCATACTTTTAATGTATTACATACAGCAGGTAAACAAATTATTCTTTCTAGTGATAAACCACCTAAAGAAATGGAGACTTTGGAAGAACGTTTTCGTTCTCGTTTTGAATGGGGATTAATTGCAGATATTCAGGCTCCTGATTATGAAACAAGAATGGCAATCTTAAAACGTAATGCAGAAATATATGAAAAGAAGATTGATGATGAGATTATTAAATATATTGCAACCAATATTAAATCCAATATTAGGGAATTAGAAGGTGCATTAAAAAAAGTAATTGCTGCTTCTAGACTTAATAAAACTGAATTGACTCTTTCTTTAGCAGAAGATGCATTGAAAGATATTATCTATCCAAATGCTCCAAAAGAAATAACACCTAATCTAATCATTCATATTGTATGTGATCATTTTCATGTTTCTCCAGACGATATTACTTCAAAAAAGAGAAATTCAGAATTTGTGATGCCAAGACAAATTATTATGTATTTATGTAGAGAACTAACTGAAACATCTTTATCAAATATTGGTAAATTACTTGGTAAAAAAGATCATACAACTGTTATTCATGGATATAATAAGATGAAAGAGGAAATTAAAGTAAATGAAGAATTAAAAAATAAGGTAGAGATTATTAAAAAGAAAATCAATCCAATTTAAAAATATCAATCTTAAAATTGCTTTTTTTCTTTATTATTTATGTTCATATTTATGTGTATAAGAAGTTTATTGAATCCACATTTTCATAGTTCAATTTTTTTATAAATAAATTTTTTTTTCATGTTGGGGATAAGTAAAAAGTTATCCATAGGATAATTTGGAACTATTAACAAGTTATTCATTTTCTTTTTGCTTGTAAAATAGTATAATAGAATGGGTTATTCACAAATCCACAACCCTTATTACTAAGGTTATTAATATTCTTATTAATTAATTATTTATTAGCATCACAAAAAATTGTTTAAAACTTGAAGGGAGTTATTCACAAATGAAATTAGTTTGTAAAAAATCAAATTTATTAAATGGAGTACAAATTGTTTTTAAAGCAGTTCCTTCAAAAACAACAATGCCAATATTAGAATGCATTTTGATTGATGCATCTAAAGATAAAATAAAACTTACGGCAAATGATATGGAATTAGGAATTGAAACGATTATTGAAGGATCTATTTTAGAACCAGGTATTATCGCATTGGATGCTAAATTGTTTTTTGAAATTGTTCGTAAATTACCAGATAACGATGTGACAATTGAAGTTAAGGAAAACTTTAATACATTTATTACCTGTGAAAAGGCTAAATTTAATATTGTAGGAAAATCAGGAGAAGATTTTTCATATTTACCAGAAATAGAAAAAAATGATTCTATTGATATTTCACAATTTACGTTAAAAGAAATTATACGTCAGACAATTTTTTCTATTTCTGATAATGATAGTAATAAATTAATGACTGGTGAATTATTCGAAATCAATGAAAATGAATTGAAAGTAGTTTCTTTGGATGGTCATAGAATTTCTATTCGTAAAATTGAATTAAAGGGTCATTATGAAAATAAAAAGGTTGTTATTCCAGGAAAAACATTACAGGAAGTAAGTAAAATTTTGACTGGTGAATCAGATAAATTTGTAAGTATATTTTTAACAGATAAGCATGTTATTTTTGAATTTGACAATACAGTTGTATTATCAAGATTGATTGAAGGTAATTATTTTAAAATTGATCAAATGCTATCTTCGGACTATGAAACTAAAATTAGAATTCATAAAAGAGAGTTATTAAGTTGTATTGATCGTGCAACTCTTCTTGTAAAAGAAGGGGATAAAAGACCAATTATTATGAGTATTAATGATTCTTCCATGGATTTATCAATTACATCAGCAATTGGTACTATGAACGAAGCAATTGATATTGATAAACAGGGAAAAGATATCATGATTGGATTTAATCCTAAATTTTTAATGGATGCATTAAGAGTTATTGATGATGAAGAAGTTAAAATTTATATGATGAATCCAAAAGCACCTTGTTTTATTAAAGATGATGAAGAACGTTATATATATTTGGTGTTACCAGTTAATTTTACTGTGGCGTCGTAGATTGGAATATAAAAATGGAAAAAATTATTCTAAGAGAAGATTATATTAAACTTGGGCAGGCATTAAAAGCTGCAGGACTTGTGGATTCAGGGGTTGAAGCAAAATTTGTAATTCAAGATGGTCTTGTAATTGTAAATGGAAAAGTAGAAATCCAACGAGGAAAGAAACTTATTGACGGAGATTGTGTAGAATTTGACGGTAAAAAAATAACTATTTTAAAGGAATAATAAAGTGATTATTAATTCAATAGAATTACAGGATTTTCGAAATTATGAAACACTGAAATTAGATTTTGATTCCGGAACAAATATTTTATATGGGGATAATGCGCAAGGTAAAACAAATGTTTTAGAAGCAATCTATATTTGTGCAACTACAAAATCACATAAAAGTAATAAAGACAGAGAAATTATTCATTTTGATAAAGAAGAAGCTCACATAAGAATGTATCTTGAAAAGGATGCCTATGAGTATAAAGTGGATATGCATCTTAGAAAAAGTAAATCAAAAGGAATTGCTATTAATGGGCAAAAAATTAAAAAGGCAGCCGATTTAATCGGTCTGCTTAATGTTGTTTTTTTCTCTCCTGAAGATTTATCCATTATTAAAAATGGACCTTCAGAACGAAGAAGATTTGTGGATATGGAATTATGCCAATTAGATAAATCTTATATATATAATTTGAATCAATATAATAAAATTGTAAATCAAAGAAATAAATTACTAAAAGATTTTTATCAAAATTCTGATTTATTAGAAACGATTCATATATGGGATTCACAGTTATTGTCCTATGGAAAACAAATTATTGCGAGAAGAAGAAATTTTATAGAAAATCTAAATCAAATTATTTATGATATTCATTTAAAATTATCCGGAGGAAGAGAAAAACTAGTTATTTCTTATGAACCAGATGTTTTAGAAGAAGAGTATGAAGAAAAATTAAAAAATGGAATGGATCGGGATTTAAGATTAAAGCAGACTTCAATTGGTCCTCATAGGGATGATTTTTCATTTATTGTGAATGAAGTTGATATCAGAAAATATGGTTCACAAGGTCAACAAAGAACAGCTGCATTATCACTTAAACTAGCAGAAATAGAATTGGTTAAAAAAATTACAAAAACTTGTCCATTATTATTATTGGACGATGTTTTGTCAGAATTAGATAGTCACAGACAAAATCATTTATTAAATAGTATAGGTGATATTCAAACAATTATTACTTGTACTGGACTAGACGATTTTATTAATAATCGTTTTACAATTAATAAAATATTTAAAGTAACAGACGGAATCATTCAATCAGAAAATTAATTTTGATTTGATTTATAGGAGGATAATATGAGTGCTGAATACGGAGCAAATCAGATTCAGATATTAGAAGGGCTAGAGGCAGTTCGAAAAAGACCAGGTATGTATATTGGTTCAACGTCATCAAGGGGATTACATCATTTAGTATATGAAATTGTGGATAATTCAATTGATGAAGCCTTAGCAGGACATTGCGATAAAATTGATGTAACGATTAATCCAGATAATTCAATTACAGTTATTGATAATGGTAGAGGTATACCAGTTGGTATTAATCAAAAATCCGGAATTCCTGCTGTTGAAGTAGTTTTTACGATTCTTCATGCTGGGGGCAAATTTGGTGGAGGAGGATATAAAGTATCCGGTGGTTTACATGGAGTAGGTGCTTCTGTTGTAAATGCATTATCAAATTATCTTGAAGTAGAAATTTATTCTGATGGTAAAATTTATAAACAACGTTATGAACGTGGTGCAGTTATGTATCCACTCAAAGTAGTAGGTGAATGCGAACTTGATAAAACAGGAACAAAGGTTACATTTTTACCAGATGATTCTATTTTTGAAGAGGTCGTTTATGAGTTTGATGTTTTAAAACAAAGACTTCGCGAAATGGCTTTTTTAACAAAGAAGCTTAGAATTGTATTACGTGATTTAAGAAAAGATGAAGTCATCGAAAAAGATTTTTACTATGAAGGTGGAATTAAAGAATTTGTTGCTTACTTAAATAGGAGCAAAACTCCAATTTATGATCCAATTCTTTATTTTGAAGGAAATAAAAATAATGTTTATGTAGAAGTGGCATTTCAACATAATGATTCCTATGTGGAAAGTTCCTATAGTTTTGTTAATAACATTAATACTCCTGAAGGTGGAACTCATTTAATTGGTTTTCGTAATTCTATTACAAAAACATTTAATGATTATGCAAGATCAAATCGTATTTTGAAAGATAATGAAAGTAATTTATCTGGTGAAGATATCAGAGAGGGATTAACTGCAATTGTAAGTATTAAAATTGAAGATCCTCAATTTGAAGGTCAGACAAAGCAAAAACTTGGTAATTCTGAAGCAAGAGGAGCGGTTGATAGTATTGTTAGTGAACAATTAACTTACTTTTTAGAGCAAAATCCTTCCATATCAAAATTGATTTGTGAAAAATCTCTTATGGCACAAAGAGCAAGAGAAGCTGCTAGAAAAGCCAGGGATTTAACGAGAAGAAAAACGGCATTAGAAGGAATGAGTCTTCCAGGAAAATTAGCAGATTGTTCCGATAAGGATCCAAAAAATTGTGAAATCTATATCGTGGAAGGGGATTCTGCGGGTGGTTCAGCAAAAACTGCAAGGAGTAGAGCAACTCAAGCAATTTTGCCACTTCGTGGAAAAATCCTAAATGTAGAAAAAGCAAGGCTTGACAAAATTTATGGAAATGCAGAAATAAAAGCCATGATTACAGCATTTGGTACAGGAATTCATGATGATTTTGATGTTTCAAAATTGCGTTATCATAAAATTATTATTATGACGGATGCCGATGTGGATGGTGCTCATATTAGTACATTATTATTAACTTTTCTGTATCGTTTTATGCCAGAATTGATTAAGCAAGGATATGTATATTTAGCTCAGCCACCTTTATACAAATTAGAAAAAGGTAAAAGAGTATGGTATGCTTACTCCGATGATGAATTAGATAAAATTTTATTAGATGTTGGTCGAGATCAGTCTAACAAAATCCAACGATACAAAGGACTTGGAGAAATGGATGCGGAACAATTATGGGAAACAACCATGGATCCAGAGAGAAGAATTTTATTACAAGTAACGTTTGATGAAGAAGCAGAGTCAGAGATTGATTTAACATTTACGACATTGATGGGTGATAAAGTAGAACCTAGACGTGAATTTATTGAAGAAAACGCTAGATACGTTAAGAATCTAGATGTTTAGGAGGATACATTAAATGGATGAAAATATATTTGATCAAACACCTGCTGTTGAGGTGGATAAAGTCAAACAAGTTGATTTAAAGAAAACAATGGAAAACTCCTATATTGATTATGCAATGAGTGTTATCGCTGCAAGAGCTTTACCGGATGTAAGGGATGGTTTAAAGCCAGTTCAAAGAAGAGTTCTATTTTCAATGATCGAACTTAATAATGGACCGGATAAGCCACATCGTAAATGTGCTCGTATTGTCGGAGATACAATGGGTAAGTATCACCCACATGGAGATAGTTCTATTTATGGTGCTTTGGTAAATATGGCACAACCTTGGTCAACAAGATATCCACTTGTTGATGGACATGGTAACTTTGGTTCTGTAGATGGTGACGGCGCAGCGGCAATGCGTTATACAGAAGCAAGATTATCTAAAATTTCGATGGAATTACTTGCGGATATCAATAAAGATACCGTTAATTTTGCTCCAAACTTTGATGATACCGAGAAAGAACCTACCGTTTTACCAAGCCGTTATCCTAATTTATTAGTAAATGGAACAACAGGTATTGCAGTAGGTATGGCAACAAATATTCCACCTCATAACTTACGTGAAATTGTAAGTGCTGTGGTTAAATTAATTGATAATCAAGTTGAGGAAAATAGAGATACTGAAATCGATGAGATTTTGGATATTGTAAAAGCGCCTGATTTTCCTACAGGTGGAATTATCCTAGGAACAAGAGGAAGTGAGGACGCATATCGTACAGGTAGGGGTAAAGTAAGAGTAAGAGGCGTTAGTGAAATTGAAACAATGCCAAATGGAAAAAGTAAAATTATTATTACGGAACTTCCATATATGGTTAATAAGGCAAGAATGATTGAAAAAATCGCAGAGCTTGTTCGTGATAAAAAAATTGATGGTATTACAGATTTAAGAGATGAATCAGATCGTGATGGAATGCGAGTTGTAATAGAACTTCGTCGAGATGTAAATGCCAATGTTATTTTAAATCAGTTATATAAGCATACTCAGTTACAAGATACATTTGGTGTTATTATGTTAGCTTTAGTAAATAATGAGCCAAAAATCATGAATATATTAGAAATGTTAAAGCATTATTTAGTTCATCAAAAAGAAGTTGTTACTAGAAGAACGAAATATGACCTTAACAAAGCAGAAGAACGAGATCATATTTTGCAGGGGTTATTAATAGCACTTGATAATATTGATGAAGTTATTAAAATCATGAGAAGTAGTAAAAATACTGCAGAAGCAAAAGAACGATTAATGGAACGATTTTCATTAACCGATGTTCAGGCTCAGGCAATTGCAGATATGAGACTACGCGCATTAACAGGTTTGGAAAGAGAAAAGCTTGAGAATGAGCATGAAGAATTATTAAAGAAAATAGAGGAGTTTAGAGCTATTTTAGCAGATGAGAATTTATTATTGTCAGTGATTCGTCAAGAAATGATGGTTATCCATGATAAATATGGAGATGAAAGAAAGAGTGCAATTGGATTTGACGAGTATGATATTTCTATGGAAGATTTGATTCCAAGAGAAAACACTGTAATTGCCATGACAAGTCTTGGATATATTAAACGTATGACAGTTGATAACTTTAAAGCTCAACATAGGGGTGGAAAAGGAATCAAGGGAATGCAGACAATTGAAGAAGATTATATTGAAGATCTTTTGATGACGACAACGCATCATTATGTCATGTTCTTTACAAATTCTGGTCGAGTATATCGCTTAAAAGCTTATGAAATACCAGAAGCAAGTAGGACGGCAAGAGGAAATGCAATTATTAATTTACTTCAGCTTAATCCTGGTGAAAAAATCAGTGCAATTATTCCAGTGAAAGATTTTGAAGATCATAAAAATTTATTTATGGTTACCAGAAAAGGAATTGTTAAGAAAACTTCCATTATGGAATATTGCAATGTTCGTAAAAATGGATTGGCTGCAATTAACTTGAGAGACGATGATGAATTAATTGAAGTAAAAATCACTGATTTTGAGACAGAAATATTCTTAGTGACAAAACATGGTATGTGTATTCGTTTTAAAGAAACAGACGTAAGATCAACAGGAAGAACATCTATGGGTGTTATTGGTATGAATCTTTCTGACCAAGATGAAATTATAGGAATGCAATTAGATCATCAAGGAGATTCATTATTGATTGTTTCTGAAAAAGGTATGGGAAAACGCACTTATCTAGAAGAATTTAATATTCAAAAGCGTGGTGGAAAAGGTGTCAAATGCTATAAGATTACAGATAAAACAGGTGATGTTGTTGGTCTAAAAGCAGTGAATGATGATCATGAAATTATGATGATTACAACGGGTGGTATTGTGATTCAACTTCGTATGGATAATATATCGAAACTTGGAAGAATTACATCCGGTGTTAAAATGATTAATCTGGCTGAAGATGTGATTGTAGCTAAAATTGCAAAAGTACGTGAAAAAGTATCGGATGGAAGTGTTGAATTTGAAAATGTAGAAGATGCACTAATTGAGATACCAGAAGATGAAAAAGTAAAAGTTGTAGAAGAGAGAATAACACTTCCGGTGGATGAAGAGGAAGAATAAGAGAATGACAAAAGTAAATGATAAAGTGTTGGTATTAGATATTGATGGAACATTAACCAATTCCAACAAAGAAATATCTCCTAAAACAAAGGAAGCTATTATAAATGTTATGAAAAGAGGTCATAAGGTTATTTTAGCTTCTGGGAGACCAACTCCTGGAATGCGAAGATATGTGCAGGAATTGGAATTAGAGAAACATGGTGGATATATCCTTTCCTATAATGGTGCTAGAGTGATTGATTGTAAATCAGGGGATATTATTTATCAAAAGGCGGTTCCCCAATATTTAGTTCCTAGTTTATTCAAATTTGCAAAGAACAATGATCTTGGGTTAATTACTTTTCTTGGCGATGAGGTAATTAGTGGTACAAGAGTTGACGATTATATTCGATATGAATCCAAAATTAATCAATTGAAGATTCGTGAAGTTGAAAATTTCGTAGAATTTGTTGATTTTGAAGCAAATAAATTTCTAATGACTGCTCCGCCAGAACGCGCAGAATATTTGGTAGTACAATTGCAGGAGAAGTATGGTCAAGAACTAAGTATCTATAGATCAGAGCCATTTTTTATTGAAATTATGCCACAAAATATTGATAAGGCAAAATCCCTTGAAAGAATGTTACTAACAATTGGGCTTAATAAAGAGGATATGATTTGTTGTGGTGATGGATTTAATGATTTGTCCATGATTGAGTATGCTGGTATTGGTGTTGCAATGGGGAATGCTCAAGATAAAGTAAAAGAGGTTGCGGATTATATAACTGCTAGCAATGATCATGATGGAATTGTTGAAGTAATCGAAGAATTTATATTATAAGAGGAAGAATAAAGATACAGATCAGGGGAACAATTTGACGTACTATAATGATGATGTAAATACCATCCTTTATGCGTTTTGGTCAGAAATTTATGATTATAATGGAACGGTAATTGCAACTTGTGATATGAGTGAAGCAGAGTTTATCTATCAAATCGACTATATCAATGAGAATACTCAAATAGAAGTAACCATTTCAGATGGTGAATCTGAACGAAAAGTAGTATTTGATTTATAGAATTTGTAAATCGAAGTCATAATAAAAA
>CAZWNX010000004.1:50446-52508 GCA_964635395.1 uncultured Lachnospiraceae bacterium | reverse complement strand
TAATGAATGGAGGATGAAGATTCATGAAATTAGTAATTCAAAGAGTTTTAAATGCCCATGTTTCAATTGAACAACAAGTGGTTGGCGAAATTAAACATGGTTTTGTAGTTCTATTGGGAATTACCCAGGATGATACACTCGAAATTGCTACCAAAATGGCGGACAAATTATGTTCCTTAAGAGTCTTTGCAGATGCAGATGGCAAAACGAATTTATCCATCCGCGATGTTGGTGGCAGTTTTTTAATTATTTCACAATTTACCTTATGCGCAGATTGTCGAAAAGGAAACAGGCCATCGTTTATTCAGGCAATGAAACCTGATCAAGCGAATGACCTGTATGAATTCTTTATGAACTATATTCGTGATAAAGAGTATCTTGTTGAAAGTGGTGAATTTGGAGCAGATATGCAGGTTTCCTTGGTAAATGATGGACCTTTTACAATCATATTGGACTCCGATACATCTATTCGTTAAACTTGTCTTTTGCGAATAGTTTCGAATTCATTTACACTGTCTTTGATTAGTTTGATAGTTCCTTCCATTCCGTATTTGAACCTGTTAATTGATAAGTCATAACTCTCAACGGTTCCCCATTTCTTGGACGTATAATAATTATAATAACTTTGTCTTTGTTTATCTTTTTTGGATATGGTTTCTTTGGCTGATTTATCATCCATAGAATACACTTCCATAATTCTATTCATTCGTTCTTCGAGTGGTCCATGTAAAAAGATACTTAACATCTTTTCGTTATCTGCTAGGGCATAATCGGCACAACGCCCAACAATAACACATGGACCTTCACCGGCAATTTTCTTAATAGTTTCAAATCCTGCCAAAAAGATTTTTTGACTGAGTGGCATATCAACAACAGAACTATAGTTGTAACCAAACGAATATGTGTCCATTACAAGGTTATAAAGGAAACTGCTCGTTGGTTTTTCATCATGCCAGGCAATCATTTCTTCGCTAAATCCACTTTCTTTTGCAATTCTGGTAAGTAATTCTTTGTCATAAAATGGAATGTCATAATCGTGTGCTAATTGCTTTCCTATTTCACGACCACCCGTTCCATACTGACGTCCAATACAAATAATTGTATCCATACTCTCCACTCTCCTTTTTTATTAGGTAACTATGATAATTGATTGATAATCTTAGTAAAATAATCAGGTAATGGTGCATCCACTTCTAGATATTCTTTGGTCACTGGATGTATAAATCCAAGTGTTTTAGCATGTAACGTTTGACCCTTCAATGAGAATTTCATATTTGTACCACCATATAATTCATCGCCTAAGAGCGGATGATGGATACTGCTCATGTGAACTCTGATTTGATGTGTTCTTCCAGTCTCAAGTCGGCATTCAATGTAGGTTGCATTTTTAAGATACTGAATCACTTTATAGTGAGTAATTGCTTCCTTTCCTAAGGGATTGATCGCCATTCGAAGCCTATTTCTTGGGTCCCTCGCAATTGCTGCGTGAATAGTGCCCTCCTCTTCTTTCAAGTGCCCCATTACGATTGCATGGTATACGCGGGTCATAGAATGGACTTTTAGTTGATCACTTAGGCTTTGGTGGGCTTCATCTGTTTTACAAATTACGATTGATCCGGTGGTGTCTTTATCAATTCGATGCACAATTCCAGGCCTTAATACCCCGTTTATGCCAGATAACTGTCCATTACAATGATACAGTATGCCATTTACCAAAGTACCTGTGAAATGACCTGCACTTGGATGAACAACCATATCCTTGGGTTTATTAATAATAATAACAGAATCATCCTCATATAATACATCTAAATGAAGATCTTGTGGTTGAATATTGAGTTCGATGCTATTTGGCAAATAAATCGTCAAAACATCAGCTTCTTTCACAAGATAACTGGGCTTCACAACGCTTCCATTTACAAGGACACATTGATCCTTAATCAATTTTTGAAGATAGGATCTTGAATAATCCCCAATGCAATCTGCCAAGGTTTTATCTATTCGATCGGATTCTTGCTCGCTTGTTACAGTCCATGTAAGAATCTTACAATGTTCCATATCAGGG
>CAZWNX010000004.1:0-50346 GCA_964635395.1 uncultured Lachnospiraceae bacterium | reverse complement strand
CTTGAACTTTAAAAAATCAAAATCATTTTCTTTATATACAAATAAGATACTGATTAGCATTAAGATCGTTCCTACTGTCACCAAAATGTCAGCAACATTAAAGATTGGAAAATTAATCAACTCAAAATATAAAAAATCCACAACATAATTAAGTCTTATGCGATCAATCATATTTCCAAGTGCACCTGCTGAAATCATAATCAAGAACGTTCTCACCAAATAATATCGTTTGGTATCTGGCATTTTGATGAATACATAAACAATCGCACTCAACATAACCATACTTGCAAATACAAAGAAGAGTCGTTGGTTTTGTAAAATACCAAACGCAGCACCTCGATTTTCAAGATAATAAAGCTTAAACACCTTATCCCAAAGTACAATTGCTGCTTTATCTTTTAAATGAAGAATTGCCAAATGTTTTGCAAATTGATCTGCAAAAACAAGTGTAATAGAGATTAAAAAGCTCATAATAAGCTGGATGATTCTTTTTCTATTCATGATTTAATTTAGTCCTCTTCTTTATATTCTAATTCATCAAAAGCGGCTTTCAGCTCATCTTTTGTAACGGTTGAATCAATGATGGCTTCTCCGACCTTTTTTAGAAGAATAAACCGTAGCGAATCGTTCACTACCTTCTTGTCTGATTTCATATTATCTAGTAGTTGATCAAAAGATATATTCTGAATACTAATTGGAAGTGAAAATGGTACGAACATATCGCGAATTTCGTAGTACTCTTCCATTGTAATATAGTCTCTCTTCCAAGAAATAAAGGAAGCAGCTACCATTCCGAGTGCAACGCATTCACCATGGGATAATTCAAAATGACTTGCTTTCTCAATAGCATGACCCAACGTATGCCCAAAGTTAAGAAGTGCTCGATCACCTTTTTCAAAAGGATCATTTTCAACAACATCGCGCTTGATTTCGCAACTTCTTTGAATCATATAATGAATTGTTTGAGAATCTAATTCGAGAATCTCATAAAAATGATTGATAATCCACTCATAGAACGTTGCATCCTTAATCAGTCCAGCTTTTAAAACTTCTGCTATTCCACCACATAATTCACGTTCTGGTAAAGTTTTTAAGACATCAAAATTCGTATAGAGTAATTTTGGCATATGAAATGCGCCAACCATATTCTTGTATTGATCAAAATCTACGCCTGTTTTGCCACCTACACTACTATCAACCATAGCGAGTACGGATGTAGGAACCTGGATGAAATCCACACCCCTTAAATAGGTTGCAGCTGCAAATCCGGTCATATCTCCAACAACTCCACCACCTAGGGCTAGTAATAAGTCGCTTCTTTGGAAGCTGTGCTCGATCAAAAACTGATAAATAGTTTGAATCGTTGCTAAAGTTTTGCTTTTCTCACCAGCTTCAAATGTAAATACAACTACATCCTTACAAATCGGTTTGAGGACTCCACTGACTTCATTTGCATATAGTGGTGCCACGTTTGAATCACTAATAATTGCGATTTTCCTATTGTTTAGTTGATCAATACACTCTAATTCCTTTGCTAATGCTTCAAACCCAGTCTGAAATAGAATGTCGTAACATGGTTTTTCTTCAAAGTGTACGGTCATTCGATCAACGCAAGTTATTTTTTTCATCTACATATTACTCCTCATTTATCAGTATTATGAATAAAAACTTCCGACATAAGCGGAAGTTTTATAGTTTTTTTGAATCTAGATTGGCGAATTAAAAGATGCTACATCAAATGCGCCAGATAGTATTTCTTGAAAATCACCGGAAATATCAACGCTTGCAGGAGTGATAATAAAGATGTAATGAGAAATCTTTTGTAAATTACCAGAAATCGCAAAACATGAACCAGAAGTAAAATCAATAATTCTTTGTGCAATATCAACGTCAAGACCTTCCATATTTAACACAACCGTACGATTTGATAATAATGTTTCGGTAATCTCTCTTGCATCTTCTACGGTAGTTGGTTTAATAACACAAACTTCCATTCCACTTCCTCCTGATTTTTTAGTAGGTTTTAATGGTGCAACCTTTGCGAGTGGTTTTGCTTTTGGAGTTTCTTCATAAAAATCATCCTGTGATTTGACGGATTTTTTCTTAGGAACTTCCTCTATATCTTCTTCATCATAATAATCATCATCGTATTGATCGTCATCATTGTCGTTTAATTTCATGGCATTTAAAAACTTATCCATTACTCCCATAGTATTAACTCTCCTTATGTAAACATTTAAATATTATATTTTCTTTTTCCAAATAGTCCAGTGCCAACGCGAACCATTGTTGCACCTTCTTGAATTGCTACTACGTAATCCCCTGACATTCCCATAGAAAGAACATTCATACTTACATTATCAATGTTTTCCCTCATTATGTCAACAGATAATTGCTTTAGCTTGCGAAAATGTTTCTGATTTTCCGTCGCATTTGTAACGTATGGAGCAATCGTCATTAAGCCCTGAATAGATATGTTTTCAAAGGAGTGGATCATTCTGATTAGATCTAAAACATCTTCCTCTACAAGACCATACTTCGTATCTTCTCTTGCTATATTGACTTCAAGCAAAATCTTTTGGACAATGCCTTCCTTTTGCGCCTTGGATTGAATTTCCTGAGCTAATTTCAGGGAGTCTACACCATGAATCATGTCCACTCTGCCCACAAGATACTTCACTTTGTTTGTCTGCAGATGTCCAATCATATGCCAGCAGATATCTTTTGGAAGAATGTCCTGTTTCTGAGTTAATTCCTGCACTTTGTTTTCTCCAAAATGTCTGCATCCTAAATCATATAATATCCAGATGTCATCTGCTGAATACGTCTTAGAAACCGCAATCAATGTCACTTCCTCTGGGGATCTTTGGCCAGACTTACAAGCATCCTGAATCATTGAAAGAACATGCTCATAATTATTCTTAAGTTCATTATTTCTTAATTCATTCAAGTTAGTCACTCCTATTCATAGATAAAGTCATCTGCTTTCACGCTCTCAGCGTCTAAAACAATATGATCATAGACACTCAGTCCATAAATCGTATTGGATTTAACAATCGAATACTCATTGTTAGAATATAGAACTGTGATTTCTTTGAAGTCGGCATAGCCTTTATTAATGTTATATACACCAACCAAAGTGCCTTTTCGGCTAATTGCATATTGCTGCGTACTATTTGGCTTCACGATTTGATCACCAATCTCAAACATATCGCCGTCCATATAATAATCTGTTTCTGTTTCAGAATAAATGGTTGTTTCAACAAAACTTGTTGATTTTGAGCCATCCTCTTTATAGGTCTCACGCATTACGCCATCACGAGATTTCATACCACCTTTTACAACATAGTCTTTTGGAATCAGGTAAAATTCTTTTTCTATAATTGCACTTTTTGGTATTTTCAATCCTTTTTTCTGGTTTGAAATGATTTCTAATTCCAAAAAACGTTTATCAGCAAAAGCAATCATAGAATTATTAAAGTCAAGTTTTAGGTAGGTATCTTTATCCTTCTCGAAAGAAGTGACTGCCGCCCAAGAATAATACTGTTTATCCAAAAATTTGACCTGAACATACTTTTCTTCTACTAATTCTTTTGCGCGTTTTGAGTCTATTGGAATAATCACGGACCAATATTCGGAAGTTACTAATTTATAAGCAGCGTCTCCCATTGCAACCAATTCATTTCCAAGCAAATCATTCTTTTTGTATTTTTTTTGTTCAAACATGTCTTTATGGATTGTCTCCTGCGTCAAATTCTCATAACCATCTAAATTATAGATGACAACACCAGGAATCGTAGATTTACAAAAATTCACAGCAACCGTATTGCCACTGATTGTACCATCCATATTTTGAAGCATATTAAAGTTTGATAATTTCAGTGCCGTACCCTTAATGCGATATTGAAAATCATATAACTGCTTAAACTCAACGGATTTAAAAGAGTGTTGAAAATTCGTGATTTCACTTCTGATCTCCGAATAATCCTTATCAGAAAAAGAAGCGTTTTCAGAGGACTCTTCAAGATAATCCAACAAACTACCTGTTTCATCAAGTGTATAGACCAAATCACCTACGGCAACATGCTCTCCCTCACGTGCAAAATAATTAATGTATCCAGCACCATTAACAGACACGGTTAATTCTTCCCTAAGAGCAATTCCTGTATAAATATTGGATTCACTTAATGCACCCGTATTAACCTCATATCCAATAACATGCTTGGATGTGAAAAACATAAAAACCCCAATAATAATGTATATGAAAATGATGCTAAATATAATCAAGCCAATATTCAAATTAATCGGTTTTCTATAAGGCGTAACCACGCCTCTCTCTCTATTTGCCACACCTAATCTCCTTCAAAAGAAAAGCCCCGGCGCAACCGAGGCATATGAAACTTATTTTAACATTATAGAGATACTACCACATTCGATTCTAATGACGTAGGCAATTCATCGGAATCAACACCTGCACATATGATAAAATCCAGTTTATATTTCTCACTAATGCTTTCAAGTTTTTGAATAAAATCGGATAAATCATCTTTGTCTAATTCTGCGATCTGGAAAATGCTATCGCAATAAACCTCTTCTAAATCATTATCCTGTGAAATAATACCATAGATAAATCCAACAAACTCGTCTTGGTTAGATACATCAAACTCAGACATGTTAATCAGTCGAATCTTGTTGTTCAAATCGTACATGTGCTTTGCATTCTTGTCTAAATATACAATATTACCAGATATTTCTTTTACTCTTGCATTTACTTTGTCTAGTAAATGTTTTGTCTTTCCTTTACCTTTGTTTCCGATGATTAATTGCACCATGGCAAACCCTCCTCGAGAATATTGTAGTCATTTATCACAATGAATGTCCCTGTGATAAAAATATTATAGTGTATTTAGTTGAAAAAAACAACCTAATTTATTTCATATAATAAATCTGTCATCTCATCATATAAGATGCCACGTTCCTTACATTTTAGTATGATTGAGATATAAGGACTGCCCGTACCATCCTTTGCTAAAAGTACCAAACAATTTCTCGCAGAATTGGTAGTACCTGTCTTTCCACCAATTACAGTAACATGTTCAGGTGCATTATATGTTCCTTTTAAATAGAGATTTGTGGATGAACAAGAAAACTCTTTAGGCTCTCCATTCTTATCCCTGTAAACGGTGTTATACTCATTTGTATTGATAATTTCTGTGAATTTATCATACTTAATTGCTTCATTAAAGATGAGATACAAATCATAAGCAGTAACATAATGCCCTTCTTGTGTCAGCCCATGTGGATTGACAAAGTGAGAATTCGTTGCACCTAAAAGTTTTGCCTCATCATTCATCATTTGCGCAAATCCCTCAACACTGCCACCAATATTCTCCGCAATTAAAATAGCAGCATCATTACCAGAAGGCAACAAGAGTGCGTGTAAGGCTTGATCAAGGGTCATTACATCGCCCTGTTCTAAGCCAATTAGCGAGGCACCAGACTCCTGAATTTTAACATTTGAAGAAGCAACTAATTGATCTTCTAAATCCGCATGTTTTAGAGCTACTAATGCTGTTAATACTTTCGTCAGACTAGCAGGTTCCATTTGTTCATGAATGCTTTTCGCAAAGATTACATCTTTTTTATTTACATCACATAAAAGTGCCGTAGCAGATTCGCTGGTATTTACATTTGTTTCTTCCATCACATCCGTGTCCGTCACACACAAATCATATGCAAACCCATGTGCCTTATCAAGACTTCCATATTGTGCGAAGCGAAAACTTGAAACGGAAGAATCAACATCATAGGCCATTTTATATTTTTCGCCGGAGCAACCACTGATGAGAAGTAAACCTGCAAATAATAGGAATACTAGAATTCGTTTACTATTTATACATTTCACGCCACTCTAAATCTCCTCTATCTAAAGACTTGATTAGTAATTCAGCAGATGCAAGATTTGTTGCTAATGGAATATTATGCATGTCACATAGAACAATTACATTATTTACATCTGGCTCGTGTTTCTTAGGATTTAGCGGATCCCTAAGGAAAATCACTAAATCAATTTCATTATGCTCAATTTGAGCACCTAATTGTTGCTCTCCACCAAGATGCCCTGCAAGATGTTTATGAACATTTAAATTTGTAACCTCTTCTATGAGACGTCCTGTTGTACCAGTAGCATACAATTCATTCTTTGATAAAATCCCCCTATACGCGATACAGAAATTCTGCATCAACTTCTTTTTGGCATCATGTGCAATCAGTGCTATATTCATTTAACCCACTCCTAACTATATTTTTTTATTCGTTGTAAATTAACATTTAAGACAAATCCCATTCCAATATATAGGCTTACAAGTGATGTTAGTCCACTGCTCACAAAAGGAAGTGGAACACCTGTATTAGGGAAAATTCCAGTCGCCACTGAAATATTCACAAAGCTCTGAAATGCAATTATGGCGGCCATTCCAGAGCAAATAATGACCCCACCTAAATCTTTTGACTGCTTTGCAATTAACGCACACTCAAATGCAATTAAGTACAGTAAAATGATTACTACACTTCCACCAATAAAGCCTAATTCCTCACCGATAATTGCAAAAATAAAATCGTTTTGTGGTTCTAAAATAAAATTTCCATTTTTTACGGAGGCAATCTCGTTATTGTTAAGGCCCTTACCATGAAGTTGTCCGGAGCCAATTGCGGTAATGGAATTTTCTTGCTGATATCCTTCTGAATCTTTATATTCTGAAGGGTTTAGCCATGCTAAAATTCGATCTTGCTGGTAAGGCTCAATGATTTTCTGATCCGGTTGAATGACAAGCATTAACAAGATAACAGAAAGTGGAACGACAACCAATAACACGGCTCCAATAATCTTATAACTCAATCCACCCATATACATAATGACGATGAAAACCACTCCAATAATAATAGTGGATTTTAAATCTGGTTGTAAATAAATAAGTGCTGCTGGTGGAACTAATAATGCAATCATGGATAACAAATTTTTCCAAGTATTAAAATGTTCCTTATGTTTCATAATATACTGTGCGTAGAATAAAATCAATAAAATTTTGGCTAATTCGGATGGTTGAAATTGAATTCCAAAGATGACTAGCCAGCGTGTAGCACCACTCACTTTATGCCCCATAAACCGTACTAAAAGCAATAATACTAGGTTCGCCGCATAAATAAACCAATGCAAGTTTAGAAAAAAACTATAATCAAATAGAGAAATCACGACCATTAAAAAGAAACCCATTAATAATCCAAGAATTTGTTTTTTTTGAAAGCTTTGGTCTGCACTACCAATTGCCAATATTCCAATGATGGTTACGGTAAGTAATAATAGGACCAACCTAAAATTATAATCTCTGACTCGATATCTTTTTAACATGGGCTCAATCACCTTTGTTGCCTTTCTAACGCGCACTCAGCCCGCTCAATTCCTTTGTTGTTACAAGTTTAAAAAAATTTAGATAGAAGTTCTGGTGTGAATTTACCTTCTTCTGTTATAAGTTTTTGATCCTTTACATAGACAAGTTTTGGAGATGGTTTTGGCTTAATAGGCCATTTTGATTGTTTATCTAACGTTTGATCACATACCGTTCCAATTTGTAAATATTCTGGCGAAGAATGGAGTGAGAAAATGAAATGTTCCTCACCTGACGTTCCTGCAACGGCACTACCATACAATCCACCCAATATAATGATATTTCTAGAAGATGTGATTTTGCATCCTGGATTTACGCTTCCAAGCAAAAGGATATTTGATTCCAGTTCAATACTTGCACCATTTTTCAAATCGCCCTCAATAATTTGGGCGGTTTGCTCGAGTTTGTCAAACTTCAACTGGCGAAGTGCTTTATATAGAATTTGATTGGTCTCGTCATCCTTTCCAACCAAGCACATAATTTGCATGTCACACACGCTTGTTATTGCCTGTATAATTGCGATTTCTTCTTCGCTCGAAAGAGGCCTTCCTTCAAAGGTAAGTGCAATCTTAGCCTTTTTAAAAAATCGGGCAGACTCTCTGAATTTAAAGACAACTTCTTCTAATAGTTCCTCCATTGGAACATCATCTTGTAAATGAACACTTACACCATTTGGTAAGCTTTTAATAATTACATTGTTTGTTTTCAAAATAATTGCCTACTTTCTATCTTTCATGATCGATTAGTCGCCTGCTGTTACTTGAGCACTTGGTAATTCAGCAGTTCCTGTAATTAAATCATCTTTTGCTTCCAGGTTGTAATAGTATTTAAAAACGTCTCTTGATAATTCAGCAGCATAATCCGATGCATAACCAAATGCGATTCGTGTAGAAATAGATATTTCTGGATTTTCAAAAGGTGCATAACCAACAAATAGCGCATGGTTTGCTCTACTTTTACTCTCCTGTGCTGTACCTGTTTTACCAGCAACATTGACACCTAAGTCTTCATAGTATGGTTTGCTTAAGACCACTCTTCTCATACCATTATGAATGGCAGTCCATGTAGAAGGCTTGATTTCAACCTGATTTCGAATCTTTGGTTTGTAATCAATCAAAACTCTTTGGGAAGAATCGGTTAATTTATCAATGAGTGATAAATCATAGCAAGTTCCTCCATTTGCAACCGTTGTAATATACCTTGCCAGACCAATTGTTGTAAAGTTATTAGTTCCTTGACCAATTGCTGAACGAATTGCATCCGAATCTGAAATCTGTGGTTCGGATTCTGTAATTTCGATTCCTGATGTCTCTGATAATCCAAATTTGTCTGCATAATAAGCAAGTTTTTCAAGTCCGTACTCACTATTATATACGCCATCTTTTTTGCCCAAACGATAACTTGCTTCAAAAAAGAAATAATTGCAGGAATGTTCAATAGCCCCTTCAATATCCAATTCACCATGCTTTGATGGTGCAATCCAACATTTTGGTGGGTTTTGTTCTTCTAAAGTGGTCCACGTTCCATTACACTCAATAATATCTCCAAGCGATATTGCATTTTCTTCAAGTACAGCTACTGAAGAGACAATTTTGTAAGTAGAACCCGGTGCCGAACGTTGTTGCGTAGCATAGTCCCATAGTGGTTTTGATAAATCAGTGGAAAGTTGCGCATAATACTGCGAATCAATGGTATTGGCCAAACGGTTGTTATCATAGCTTGGATAAGTTACTAAGGCCCTTACTTCACCGGTATTTACATCGGTCACAACACAGGAACCACTACATGGATCAAGTGCAAGTTGACCTGGTGTAATATCAAGTTTACTAATTTTATCAACCATGAATTGATAGGATGAAACAGATCCATTTCTCAAAGCATCTTTTTCTTCATCCGTACCATCAATAATTTTTTGCTCAAATAAAATCAAACAAACATCTTTTCCACTCAACCTATTTTCTTGGATCATGTAATAATACATTTTTTTTGAAAAAGTTGTGTTTGTACGAATTTCGTTTTCAATGTACTCAATGAGTTTTTCATAAATCTCATCAGCACTTAGATATTGACTATCCAAAGATAGTTTTTTGATATCAATCCAGTTATTTGCAATTGCACCAGTCAAATACTCCTTTAAGCTACTGGTTTCATTCTTCCACCCAGCGTAAACTTCACTGTTCTTATCAATTAGTTCGGGTACTAATACACCATTCTCTTGGAGTTGGTTGGCAAGAAGGGATTGATACACCTGATATTCCTGATCAAGCTCTGAATAAGGCGTGGAATAATCAAACAATTCATTCTTAAGTGTTTGGATAACCAAGTTTTCTTTTGTTATAAAGCTTTCATATACGGATTTTTCCACTTCTTTTGCATTGTTTTTGGAAAAGTTGCTGATGTCAATAATATTATTATTGATAAGGGCAAAATAAACATCATCAATTGGAATCTTGATGGCACTTGAGGTTGCGTTTGGTGCAGGTACATAGGTTTTGATTGGTTCGATTTTTGAAACTAATATACCGGCAATTTTTTGTTCTAATAGTGAATAAACTGCCTTTTGCAAATCTTTATCAATCGTTAGGTACAAGTCATTACCAGCCGTTGGTTCTATACGATGCGTACTTTCAATAATTTTACCAAGATTGTCTACAAAGACTGTTTCACTACCTTTTACTCCTTGCAAATCACTTTCCATGATTTGTTCAATTCCAGCTTTACCAACAACATCTGTTAGGGAATACTCAAAGCCTTGGTCCACATAACCATCATATTCTTCTTTTGAAATTTTACCAGTATAGCCAATAATATGAGAAAAATAGACACTATCTACGTATCTTCGAATCGTATCTTCTGCGATGGACACACCCTCTAGATCAAAACTGTTTTCCATAATAACAGCAACTGTTCGATCAGAAACATCGGTAGCAATTTTAGTTGGGATATACTTTTGATAACTATTCAAACCAATTGCATAACGAATGGATACAATTTTCAGGATATCTTCCCTAGTAAACCCTTTTCCTATTTGAAAGGTTGTACGATCTTTAGGATCTAGATATTCTCCAATGCCATATCTTGTCCGGTCTGCCAAGTACATAATGACTTCCTCAGCAGTTGCAGTCTCCTGCGCATAAGAAAGGTCTTCTACGGATTTGATACCATAAATGTCAGCAAGAAAACGAAGATGTGCTGAACCGCTTTCAACAAATTCATACTGCCCATTTCGATTTATGATAATTTTAAAATCATTAATTAATTTATCTCCATTTTTTTCAATCATATGGATTAATTTATAGATTGTTTGATTTAAATCACTATTCTTTGTTTTTCCGGATTCATAAACATCTTGAATCGTAACAGAGTATGCAAGCTCATTAAATGCTAATAGATTTCCTTTATAATCATAAATATTTCCGCGTGCACTTGCGATTGTTCGTTCTTTTTTGATTTTGAGTTTAAAATCTTCTAAGTAGGTAGAACCATTCACGATCTGAAGTGAAAAAATTCTTTGAATCAAAATAGATGTCATGATAATAATGGCAATCATAAGAATAAAAACTCTTGATGAAATTAGTTGAATAAGCGAATCACGTAAATTTCTAAACAAGTTTACCAGCTCTCCTCTTTTCATCCGAATCAAATTGATGATTAACAATCAATAAGAGCGGATACAAAAATAATGCAACAAGTACAGTATAACAAATTTCCGGAATCATTATATTGGTCAGATAGTTGACAAAGCCAAAGCGTCCTCTTAGCAAAAAGAATAACCCAAATATTGCCAAATTTAGTATGAAGTCGCTTGCTATAATCAGTAATAACGGAAGTTTAATATTCTCTCTAAAAAAATGTCGATGAAACAATCCATTTAAAAATCCAATATACATAAAGAAAAGCATATAAAATCCAATTGCTTCCATACTGAAAATATCCACGATTAGTCCCGAAAGAAAACCTACTACCAGACCTGTTTTTCTTCCTCTCATAAATCCCAACATGGATACTATTACAATTAATAAGTTGGGTTTAATTCCACCAAACAACTCGCCACCAAATACTGTGGTTTGAAGAATATATGCAAAAATAATGAAACATAAAATAATAGCGGATCTTTTCATAAAACGTTCAGCCCTTTCTGTATTTGTTTGGCTGATTAATTGCCACTTACGGTTTCTTTGGAAAGAGAATCTGTCTGAGTGGTTGTAATGGTAGTACTTTGCTTATTACCGATAATTACAAGGACTTCTTCAATGTGTGCAAAGTCAACTGCTGGTAATAGCATGCCCGAATAAGTAAGATTGTTAGAATCAGGCTTAATAGAAGAAATATATCCAATTAGAATTCCAGGGAGATACTTATCACTAATCGAAGAGGTTACGATCTTATCTCCTTCTTTTACATTTTCATCCGTGTTAATGAGCTGTGAAAACGTAATCATTCCATCTTTCATATATTCCAAATTACCCGAAACAATCATTGTATCTGAAGTCGATAAAGCCATTGCACTTACATTGGATTTATCATCAATAATAGATATTACTTTTGACCAGTTTGGTCCAACATAAACAACTCTGCCAACAAGTCCGCTTCCAGCCATAACATTCATATCAAGCTTTATACCGTCTTCACTTCCTTTGTCAATAACAAAGGTATGAAACCAGTTGCCTGGATCTTTACCAATCACCCGGGCACCTACTTTTTCATAGTCAGGATATTGCTCATCGAGTTTATATAATTGACGAAGATTATTTAGCTCATATTTCTCTTGCTGTAATGAATTATTTTCCGTGGTCAATTGATTTACTTGTTCTTTTAACTTGGCGTTCTCTTCTAAGAGTGCTTTAATCTGAACCAACTCTTCCCCTCGATCTGAAAGGTATGTTCCGACAAAGCTAACGCCTTGCTGAAAGGGCGTAACAATAAAACCAACGAAATTGTTGAGTGGCTTTGAAAAAATATCTGTCGTAAACGATACAGATAATACAATTGCACATACAAGTGTTAGCATTAATAACAAATATTTACTTGGAATCGTAATGCGTATGAATCCACGTTTTCTCATGCGAAATAACCTCTAATGACTTACTTTTTTCCACTTTCAATAGAATATGCAACCGATTTGTAATTATCATCATGGATGATTTTTGCAAGCCCTAGTGCTACACTTTCAATTGGTGAAGCTGCCATATTCACTTTTAGACCAATTCCCTTACTTACTAATTCACTGAAGTGGTTTGTTGCAGATGCACCACCTGTCAGATAAACACCATGTCTGAAGATATCAGCAGCAAGTTCCGGTGGAGTTCTCTCTAAAATTACTTTAATATTATCGATAATCGTATCAAAATGCTCTTTCAGTGTTTCGTCAATCAAAGCTGTTGGGATTTCTCGTTCAACTGGTAAACCAGTCACAATGTCTCGTCCATAAACGACAGCTCCTTTTCCTTCTTCTTCCAAATCTTTTAAAGATATCTTGATATGTTCAGATGTTTTTCCGCCAATTACCAAATTAAACTCTTTACGAACACTATTGCGGATTGCATCATCAAACTTTTGTCCACCTGTTTTAATTAATTTACTTAATACAATACCACCAAGTGATAAAATTGATATTTCAGTTGTATCAAAGCCTACATCCACAATGAGAACGCCTTGAGAGTTTTTCACATCAATATCAAGACCAAGACCATCTGCAATTGCTTTTTCAACAACCATGATTTTCTTTGCTTTCACATTTGAGTTTTTGATTAAATCATAAAACGCTCTTTTTTCAACACCGGTAATATCAGTTGGAACACAAACATAATAATCGGCAGGTTTCACATTATTTTTTGACAAGTCAGTGATAAAGCGATTGATTAGCATCTGCATGTTGTTAATATCTGCAATAACTCCATTTGATAATGGATAGGAGACATGAAAATTTCGTGGTGCTTTTTCATACATTTCAAAAGCTTCATCTCCATAAGCAAATAGTGTTTTCTTATTTTCAATTGCAATCATATTTTTTTCACAAAAAATATGTTCTTCACCCTTTGCGTATATTTTAATATTACAGGTTCCTAAGTCAATTCCATATGCTGAAGCAGCCATGATTTACTCCTTTCAAATACAAGTTCCATAATTTTTTGATTCAAATTTTGCCATGCTCTTTAAAACTATAATAGCAATGCTCACCAATAATCAGGTGATCGATAAGTCCTATATCCATTAATTCAGAAGCCGATACTAATTTTTGTGTTAATAGCTGATCTTGCTTACTTGGAGTTGGATCTCCACTCGGATGATTGTGGATCGCAAGAATTGAAACTGCTTGACATTTTAGTGCTCTAAGAAATATTTCACGTGTGGATGCAAGCGAGGCAGTTGCACTTCCTTTTGACAAGATTATTTCATGTAGTAATCTTAGTTTTGCATCTAAATACAAAATGCAGATACATTCTGTCTCTAAATGCCGGAATTTCTCCATGCAATAGTTTGCGACGGTATCCGGCTGCAAAAACGTCAACTTCTTAGATGCCTCAGTTGTAGAAATTCGTTTTGATAATTCAGCAACGCATAATAATTTAATGGCCTTAACGCGTCCAATTCCAGACACACCCATGAGCTCTTCAAGAGATAAATGGTACAAATTCAGTAGATTATTCTCTCCTATTCTGAGATTCAAAATCTCAGATGCAATCATAAGTGCTGTTTTAGATTTGGTTCCAGTTCGAATGATAATTGCTAATAATTCATGATCTGACAATGCTTCGGCGCCATATGTTTCAAACTTTTCATAAGGTAAATAATTCAATGCATCTCCTTTGGTCTCTCCGGACACATAAGGAATATTATGTTAACCTTTTTCTTGCAACAGCCTAAAATATTTTAACACAAATCAACACCAGTGTATACCTATTTCAAATCAATTAACCCAGCGTTCTTCATTTCCTGTACTGTTTTAATCATACCATATTTTGCATGTGGAAACGTCAAACCTCCCTGAAAATAGACATTATAGGGTTCTTTGATGGGAGCATCTGCTGATAATTCAATAGAGGATCCGGACACAAAAGCACCCGCAGCCATAATGACATCACTATCATATCCTGGCATATTCCATGGCTCAGGGGTTACGAAACTATCCACAGGCGCTGCGCTTTGAATTCCTCTGCAAAATGCAAGTACTGCTTCTTTTGACTGGAGCGTTATTGCCTGAATAATATCATACCTTGGCTCACTTGCGTTTGGAATGACGCAATAGCCCAATCGCTCATACAGGTTAGCTGCAAAAATAGCCCCTTTTAAAGCTGCTGCTGACACGGTTGGTGCCAGGAACAGACCTTGATAAAAAGATGGCAATACATTTAAAGAGGCACCTACTTCCTTGCCAAGTCCAGGAGATGTGAGTCTAAAGGAAGCTTGCTCGATGCACTCTTTTGTTCCGGCTATATAGCCTCCAATAGGTGCTAATCCGCCACCTGGATTTTTAATTAAAGACCCGACCACCATATCGGCTCCAACATTACCTGGTTCTAGTTTTTCAACAAATTCTCCATAGCAATTATCCACTAGACAGAGCACATCACTCTTAATGGATTTAATAAATGAAATCAGCTCTCCAATTTGACTAACACTGAGGGTGGGACGAGTTTGATACCCTTTCGAACGTTGAATGGTTGCAATCTTCGTTTTTTCATTAATTGCCATACGAATTCCATCGTAATCAAAAGAACCGTCACTTAGTAAATCAACTTGTTTATAGGACACCCCATACTCTTTTAGGGATCCCTTGCTGTCTCTAATTCCAATAACTTCTTCAAGTGTATCATAGGGCTTTCCAACGGGAGATAATAATTCGTCACCTGGTCTCAAATTAGACATTAACGCAAGTGCAAGAGCATGTGTACCACAAGTAATTTGTGCTCTTACTAATGCGTCCTTGGTTCCAAATACGCTTGCATATACTTCCTCTAATTTATCTCTCCCAAGATCGTTGTAGCCATAACCAGTCGTACCGTGCAAGCACGCTTCACTAATTTTGGCATCCTGCATTGCTTTAATGACTTTTATTTGATTATACTCACTAATACTATCGATTTCTTCAAAACGATTGTTGAGTGAAAGTAATATTTCTTCACAAAAGCGCAAAACGGATTCTTCAATTCCCATTACTTTATAGATTGCTAAGGTATGTTCAATCATTATTTTTTCTTTTCCAATCTTTTAATATTTTTTGTAAAATCAGATTATCATCCTCCTGAAAATCTTCTTTTACGACAAATTCTTTATAAGGTTCGCGGCGAAACCATGTAAGTTGGCGTTTTGCATAATGCCTAGAGTTTTGTTTTATAAGTGCAATCATTTCTTCATAGCTACAGTCCCCATCTAGGTATTGCAAACATTCTTTATAACCTATTCCTTGCATGGATTGGTGTTCTTTCGATAGTCCTTTCGCTTGTAAGGACGTTACCTCCAAAATCAACCCCTGTTCGAGCATTTGCTCTACTCTGAAATTAATTCGCTCATAGAGTTTGGAGCGATCCATCGTAAGAACATAGTATAACATATCATAAACCGGTTCATTTTGACTTTGATGCAGATTATGATCCGACATTTTTTGCTGGGTTGTTTCATAATATTCGATAGCACGAATCACTCGCTTGACATTGTTTGGATGAATTGCGTCTGCCGAAAGCGGATCGATATCTTTCAAACGATTGTGTAAGGCGATGGGGCCATAAGCATGCACATATTTTTCAAGACTCTCTACGAGTTCCAAATTTTCAATGGTTTCAACAAAATCAATGTTTTTATACAGCGCTTGTATATAGAATCCAGTTCCACCAACGATGATTGGAATTCTTCCCCTACTTGCAATATCTTGTATGGAATTAGTGGCGTATTTCGTAAAATCAGCAACACTGAAAGATTCTAAGGGATCTAGAATATCAATTAGGTGATGTTTGATTCCATCTTGTTCCTTTACAGTAACTTTTGCTGTACCAATATCCATACCCTTATAAACTTGCATAGAATCGGCGGAGATAATTTCTCCGCCAATTTCTTTTGCTAGTCGAATCGATAAATTTGTTTTTCCAACTGCTGTTGGTCCAGTGAGTATAATGATTTTTTGCATAAACTAAGGTCCTTATAATATCCGCTTAAACTTCTTATCAATTTCATATTTTGACATAGCAATAATCGTTGGTCTTCCGTGCGGACAAACATATGGGTTGTCGAGTGTAAACAAGGTATCCACTAGGGCTTTTGCTTCTTGCCTAGAAAGCTCAGTATTTCCCTTAACCGCTGCTTTACAAGCCATTGCAGCAATACGGTCATAGATTAAAGTTGGATCAATTTTAAGTGAAAAATCTACAAGTTGATCAAGTGTTGTTAAAAATAACTCTTTTGGATCACTTCCATACAGATTAGTTGGTATACTACGAATTGTAAATTCATTTCCGCCAAACGCATCCACTTCAAACCCCATTTTATCAAACACGGATTTATAGTGGATATAGGTATCATATTCCCGATCGTTTAGCGATACAACAACACAGGGCATAATCATTTGCGAAAGTGTCGTATTTTCATTTAGGTTTTTAACCATCGCTTCATAATTAATCTTCTCATGAGCCGCATGCTGATCAAGAATATAGAGTTTATCCTGTAGTGCTAATAACCAATAGGTTTTAAATAATTGTCCAAGAATTTCGTATTGAACGCCCGATGCATCTGTTACAAAGTCCGTTTGTCCAAATAGTTCCATTTGATCATGCTTTTCAACAATCACCTGATTACTTTGCTTGATTACATTGCCAGCAGTATTTTGTTGAACAACCGTATTTTCATCATCGGAATGGCGCAATTTTTGTAAAATAATTTCGCTATAATCGGTATTTGCAGTTGTTTCAACTTCTTCTTTTGCAGCGACACTTGAATCAAACATTCTATTATCATTAGCAGACACGGTTACACCCTGAAATGCGCGTCTTATTTCTTTTTGATCTTCATTAACATAGTAATCTGCTTTATCAACGACATTAAACTTTGGTCTTTTTGTTTCAAATGGTTCTGGCACTTGCTTTGTAAGTAGTTTTTGTTTGGCAGCAATTTCTTTTGCTGTTAATGGCTTTTCTGTGGATAATCTTGCATCTGGAATAAGGCTTGTGGTTTTCAAGGCCTTTTGAATGGATTCCATTGTAAATCGAACAAATTCCTCTGGCTCTGCAAAGCGGATATCCATTTTGGTGGGATGTACATTTACATCAATTTGTTCGGTATCTATTGTGAAACGCAGAATTACAAATGGATATTTATGTTGCATCAAATAATGTCGATATCCTTCTTCTACAGCATCTGAAATAACAACGCTTTTCACATATCTTCCATTTACAAAAAAGTTTTCATAAGATCGGTTTGAGCGGTTCAAAGAAGGCATTCCAATAAATCCATCAATTTTGATAAAATCCTGTTCATCTTCAAAGTGAATCATTTGATTGGTGATGTCATTTCCATAAATATTATAGATTACTTCATTCATATCATTATTTCCAGAAGTAAAGAATCTTGTTTGGCCATTAATAATAAATTTAAAGGCTATATCCGGTCTGCTTAATGCAAGACGCTGCATAACGTCCGTCACATAACTCGCTTCTGTAATAGATGCTCTTAAGAAGTTCCTACGAACAGGAGTATTAAAAAAGATATTACGAACAATGATGGTGGTTCCGTCTGGAGCGCCCACTTCTTCGGCTTCTTCTAATACACCTCCATTACAAAGTACACGAACCCCCGTCATTGCATCCTTTGTTTTTGTGATTAATTCAACTTGACTTACAGCAGCAATACTGGATAATGCCTCGCCTCGAAAACCAAGACTTCGAATATGTAATAAATCATCTGCATTTTGAATTTTACTGGTTGCATGTCTTAAAAATGCTTTTCCAATCTGTGGGGCTTCGATTCCACCACCATTATCCGAAACGCGAATCATGCTGATTCCACCATCTTTTATTTCAACCGCTACCATTGTAGCGCCTGCATCAATAGAGTTTTCAACAAGTTCTTTTACGACACTGACAGGTCGTTCAACAACTTCTCCTGCTGCAATCTTGTTGATTGTTAATTGATCTAATACTTGAATTGTTCCCATATAACCTCCCTATTATAAATTACCACCGATTAACAACTTTGTTTTGCAATCGATAAAGTGTGTTCAATGCTTCAATTGGTGTTAAATTTGATAAATTTAGTTCTTTTAATTCATTGATAATATCATCATCTTTAACCGTATCAAAAAGAGTCATTTGCTCTAAATCAACCTGATCATACTTTTTCACCCTTTTTTTAGGATCGGACTTGTCTGATATAGAAATGGATTGAACTAATCTTGTAATATCATGTTCACTTAATTGTTCTACCAATTCTTTGGCTCGTTCAATCACAAGAGATGGCACACCTGCTAGTTTCGCAACTTGAATACCATAGCTTTTATCAGCACCACCTTTTACAATTTTTCTTAAAAATACAATATCATCCCCCTTTTCTTTGACTGCAATACAATAATTGTTAACATTATTAATTTTACCCTCTAACTCGGTTAATTCGTGATAGTGTGTTGCAAATAGTGTTTTCGCACCTAGTAGTTTTTTGTTGCTAATATGTTCTATCACTGCCCATGCAATCGATAACCCATCAAAGGTAGATGTTCCTCTTCCGATTTCATCTAAAATCAAAAGACTCTTAGAGGTTGCATTTCTCAAAATATTGGCCACTTCATTCATTTCAACCATAAAGGTACTTTGACCACTCGCTAGGTCATCGGAAGCTCCTACTCTTGTAAAAATGCGATCTACGATTCCAATTTCTGCACTTTTCGCTGGAACAAAGCATCCAATTTGTGCCATCAAAACAATCAACGCTACTTGTCTCATATAGGTTGACTTACCAGCCATATTCGGACCTGTAATAACCGAAATGAGTTGATCGTTATTATCTAATAAAGTGTCATTTGGAATAAACATATCGTGATCAATCATCTGTTCAACTACGGGGTGTCGACCATCTTTAATATGAATCAATCCTTTTTCGTTTAAAATTGGTCTTTTATAATTATTTCGCTCACATACATGGGCCAAAGAAGCAAATACGTCTAAGGTTGCTATGATTTTAGCACTCTCTTGAATTCGTTTTGTGTGATTCGATATTTCATCTCGAATAGAGCAAAATAATTCATATTCTAATGCATATAATTTATCTTCTGCATTTAAAATAGTATCTTCTAACTCTTTTAGTTCCTGATTGGTATAACGTTCTGCTCCGGCGAGTGTCTGTTTACGAATGTAATCGTCAGGAACAAGTGATTGGTAAGAATTCGTCACCTCAAAATAGTATCCAAATACCTTATTGTATTTAATTTTAAGATTTTTAATACCTGTACGTTCACGGTCTTTTTGTTCAAGTTTTGCAAGCCATTCTTTACCCTTTGTTTTGGCTTGTCGAAAGCCATCCACATCTTCGTTGAAACCTTCTTGAATGATTCCACCTTCTTTGACACTAATGGGAGCTTCTTCAACAATGGACGTTTTCACTAGTTGATATAAATCTGAAAGGTCATCTAATTGATTCGAGTAATCTACAAGGATTTGTGATTTGAAATCCGAGAGGATGGTTTTGATTGCCGGCAGAAATTGAATCGAACTTTGAAATGCCAACAAGTCTCGTGGGTTGGCATGTTGATATGTAATTCGAGTCAATAGTCTCTCAAGATCGTAAATTGAGCTTAGATATTCACGTAATTCTTCTCTTGCAATCAATTGTTTCATAAGATCCTCAATCGTATCGTAACGCATACAAATCTGCGTCTGATCAATGAGGGGGCGTTCAATATAGGAACGTAGCATTCTAGCACCCATAGCGGTTTTCGTCTTATCTAAAACCCATAATAAAGAACCACGTTTTTGTTTTTCACGAAGGGTTTCTGTGAGTTCTAAATTACGACGGCTAGAATGATCTAGAAGCATAAACTTTTCGGATAAATAAGGGGTTATACTAAGAATTTGTCCCAAAGAATTTTTTTGTGTTTCATACAAATACTGTAAAACCGCACCAGCAGCTAGTGTGCCCGCGCCAAAATCATCCAATGATAATGCCGCTAAACTCTTCACCTTAAAATGATTATAGATCAGTGGAATTGTAATCGAATCATCAAAGTACCATGGTTCTAAATGAGAAATCGTAATTTGAAATCGATTTTTCAAATCTTCAATATCAAAACCACTTACCAGAAATTGATCGTTGCAAAGAATTTCTGAAGGGGTATATTTATAAATTTCATCTGTTAATTTTCGGATATCTTCCATCTGGGTTAAATAAAAATCACCTGTAGATACATCTATAATACTGATTCCAATTGCATCATCAAGATATGCGATACACATTAAATAATTATTTTTTGCTTCTTCAAGAGCCTGTGAATCTATATTGGTTCCAGGTGTTACAATGCGGACAACTTCTCTTTTAACAAGTCCTTTTGCAAACTTCGCATCTTCTACCTGTTCGCAGATTGCAACTTTATGTCCATTTGAAACCAGTCGATTGAGATACCCTTCAACAGCATGGTATGGAATTCCACACATGGGCGCCCGTTCTTCAAGTCCACAATTTTTACCAGTCAGTGTAATTTCTAATGCTTTTGAAGCGACAATTGCATCCTCAAAAAACATTTCATAAAAATCTCCTAAGCGATAAAACAAAATACAGTCGGGATATTGTTTTTTTGTTTCCATGTATTGTTTCATCATTGGTGTTAATTCTGTCACAATTTTTCTCCCCCAACTAAACTTTAAGCAGGCCTTTTGACCTGCTTAAAAATATACCATATTATTCAATTAATGTAAATGTTTGGCGGCATTTAAAGCATCATCAATGTGATCATAAATATGCTCTTCACCAATTTTTTGATCAAATCCACATTTCCTCATCACATTCATCGGTTGTTCATTTACATGTGTCAACATTAGAGTGATTTTATTCTTTTTACAATTCTTGTAGAGTTGTTCTAACGCATTCATGGCAGTTGAATCAATTGCACTCACACTTCTCATTCGCAGGATGAGAACATCATCTTTTGCATCAACGGAAATGTCTAGAATTTTATCTGCCGCACCAAAAAACATTGGACCACTGATTTCATATACCAAGGTGTTTTTGGGTACCTCACGCAAAAAGATACTATCAGGATCGCTATTCTCCTCATCTTCATCAAGGTATTTCCAACCTTCCACCTGTGTCACTTCGCTCATTCTCTTCATGAATAAAAAGGCGGCCATAACAAGTCCAACTTCAATCGCAACGACCAAATCAAACATTACTGTTAAAACAAAGGTTGTAACCAATACAATGATATCACTTTTGGGAGCAGTTTTTACTAAATGCAAGAATTTTTTCCATTCCGACATATTATAGGCTACCATAAATAAAATGGCCGCAATTGTTGGCATTGGAATCAAGGATGCATAGGGCATTAATACCACTAAAATTAAAAGTAAAGTAATCGAATGTACCATTCCTGAAACTGGCGTACGACCGCCGTTCTTTACATTGGCAGCGGTTCTTGCAATGGCTCCCGTTGCTGGAATTCCACCAAATAGTGAAGACGCAATATTACCAACCCCTTGTGCCACAAGTTCCATATTGGAACGATGCTTACTTTTCACCATGGAGTCAGCTACTACGCAGGATAATAACGACTCAATTCCTGCCAAAACAGCGATTGTGAAAGCATCTGGTATTAACTCATAAATTTGTGAAAAGGTCGTTGTTGGAAGTGAAAATTTTGGTAATGCACTTGTGATCGTATATAAATCACCAATTGTATTCACTCTTATACCTGTCAGTTTGACCACAAAAATACCAACCACTACTGTTATTAAAGACGCAGGTATTTTTTTGGATATCTTTGGCCAAAAAATTAGAATTGCAAGTGACAGAACTCCCACTCCAAATGTTGGCAGCGAAAAACTTCCAATATTACGAACCACAGCTTCAAATTTTTCAACCGTCTCAATAATGGGCTCTTTTGATGGAATACTTAATCCAAGAAAATCTTTGAGCTGACCGATCAAGATTGTGACTGCGATTCCTGAAGTAAATCCAGTTGTAATTGTATAGGGTATAAATTTAATTAGATTCCCCATTTTGAATAATCCCATTATTATCAAAAATACGCCTGCCATAATGGTTGCAATCATTAACCCTTGCATACCACTTTTTGCAACGATGGTTGCAACAATGGTAGCAAATGCTGCAGTTGGTCCAGAGATCTGAACTCTAGAACCACCTAAAAACGAAATAACAAATCCAGCAATAATTGCTGTATAAATACCTTTTTCAGGAGTTACCCCAGATGCAAGTGCAAGTGCAATGGATAACGGTAGTGCAATGATTGCCACAATGATTCCTGCTATAATATCCTTTATAAATTGTTCTTTTGTATATGTTTTCATGACTGAAAACAATTTTGGTTTTAACTTTTCCATAATACGCCTCTTCTAACAACGATGCTTAAAGCATTGTTCCCATATAATAAAATCCTTTACTTTCATCTAAACGAACCTTTACAAAACGTCCAATCAAACTCTTATCTCCCGCGAAATGAACGATGGAATTATTTGACAGTTTACCAGTCATCAAAGCATCATCATGGGAATTTTGATCTTCCACAAGAACCTCTTCAATAGTACCTTCTAAACGCTTCGATCGTTTTGCGCTAATCTCATGTACGACATTTAGCAATTCATCAAAATGCTCTTTCATTTCTTCATTGGAAACTTGATCCGCCATACTAGCAGCGGGTGTTCCTGTTCGCTTTGAATACATAAATGTAAATGCATGATCAAATTCCACTTGTCTAATCACATCCATTGTCTCTAATACATCTTCTTTTGTTTCACCAGGAAATCCTACAATAATGTCGGTTGAAATAGAATAATCCGGTAATTCTTTTCTGATTTTAAGAGCTAGTTCAAGATATTTCTCTTTTGTATACTTGCGATTCATTTTATCTAATATTTTAGTCGAACCGGATTGAATCGGAAGATGTAAGTGTTTGCAAATTTTATCTGAATGCTTCATTACATCGATTAATTCATCCGACAAATCTTTAGGATGGGACGTCATAAATCGAATTCTCTTTAGCCCCTCAATCTGTTCTACTTGTTGCAATAACTGTGCAAATGTAATAGATTCCTCCAAATTTTTCCCATAAGAATTCACGTTTTGGCCAAGGAGCATAACCTCAACCACCCCGTCTTCTACAAGATTCTTGATTTCTTTTACAATTTCCTGTGGTAGACGACTTCGCTCTCTTCCCCTTACATAAGGAACAATACAATAGCTACAGAAATTATCACATCCAAAGGTAATATTGATTCCTGATTTGAAAGGATACTTCCTAGTTACTGGCAAATCTTCTACAATTTTGTCAGCTTCTTTCCAAATATCAATAACAAGTCTTTTGTTGGTTAATGTTAAATAAAACAACTCGGCAAATTTATAGATATTATGTGTACCAAAAATCAAATCCACATGTCGATAACTTTTCTTGATTTTCTCAACTGCAGAGTCTTCTTGCATCATGCATCCACAAATTGCAATTTTCATATTTGGGTTTTTCTTTTTCTTCGATTGAAGTGCCCCCAAACGCCCATATACTTTTTGGTTCGCATTATCCCTGACTGTACAGGTATTATATAACACAAAATCCGCTGTTTCACTGAGGGTTTCAACATATCCAATTTGATTCAAAATCCCAGTGATTTTTTCAGAATCTCTGGCATTCATCTGACACCCAAACGTCACAATGCAAAAGGTTGGTGCTCTGTGCTTTTGTTCTATAAAAGAATCCACCAACTCATGCAATTTTTCAATATAGTAATTTTGTTTTTCTGGTTCCGTATTTGGTATCATTTTCCTGTTTATGGACGTACTTGTCCATTCCCTTCAATTGTATATTTGTAAGACGTTAATTCTTTCAATCCCATTGGCCCTCGGGCATGTAGTTTCTGTGTACTAATACCGATTTCAGCTCCAAATCCAAATTCAAATCCATCCGTAAACCGAGTAGATGCGTTTGCATATACACAAGCACTGTCAACGCAATTTAGGAATTGTTCAATGGCTTTTTTGTCTTTTGATAGGATTGCATCGGAATGTTTTGTATTGTACTGATTAATATGTTCAATGGCTTCCACAACACCAGAAACAATTTTAACAGAAATGATTTTATCTAAGTATTCCATTGCAAAATCTTCTTCTGTTGCCAAAATTTCATCCTTCAATATAGTTTTTGCTGTCTCATCAACTCGTAACTCCACACCGTGTTCATCCATGCTCTTTTTAAGTATAGGAAGAAATTCGTTCATAATTGCTTCATCAATGACTAATGATTCGCATGCATTACATACACCAATTCGTTGTGTTTTGGCATTGACAATTATACTGATACTCTGTACAAAGTCAGCCGATTGTTCAATGTATATATGGCAATTACCAGTTCCTGTCTCAATCACTGGAATTGTACTATTTTCAACAACTGCGCGTATGAGACCAGCTCCTCCACGAGGGATGAGTATATCTACATATTCCTTAAGTCTCATAAATTCTTTGGTTGTCTCGCGATTGGTATCTTCAATGAGTAGAATTGCATCCTGAGTGATCTTAGCAAACCCAAGTCCTTCTTGTATGCTTTCACAGATTGCTTTATTGGAATAAAGGGCATCTGATCCCCCTTTTAAAATAACGGCGTTCCCTGTTTTGAAACATAGACCAAAGGCATCGGCTGTTACATTTGGACGTGATTCATAGATGATTCCGATAACTCCTAGTGGAACACGTTTCTTCTTGATAATAAGTTTGTTTGGCCGTTTAATGGTTTCTAGCACTTCACCAATTGGATCTTTTAAGCGGGTAATCTGTAACAATCCATCTGCAATCGCTTTGATTCGGTCTTTGTTTAGCATGAGTCGATCAATGAGACCTGGATGCATGCCATTTTCGTTTGCCAACGCCAGATCCTTTTGATTTGCAGCAATAATTTTTTTGGTATCTTTCACAAGCTGTAGGGCAATAATTGTAAGTGCTTCATTTTTTTTGGTTTCTGTAAGCATCTGCAATTCATATTTTGCAACACAGGCACGTTTTCCTAAATCATTCAATAGATTTTGCGATTCTTGTCCCATAATATTCACCATTTCCTTCTAAAAATCTAAACTCTGTTGATCGCTAATAATATACTGCATGGGTTGATCCCATTCTTCTACAGATAGTTCTTCAAGGATCTGTTCTTCATAACAGATTCCCATTCTAATAACACTGGGGTGTTTCCTCAAAAATTGATCATAATATCCGCCGCCATATCCCATACGATTTCCATTTAAATCAAAACCAAGTCCAGGAATAATTGCGATTGTTTCTTCTCCTGCTTGATACGGGGTTGCTTGTTGGTGGGTTGCTTGATACTGTGTGGATGGTTGCTGCGTCCATTCAATAGACGTTTCATCTACACGTGGTTCATAAAATCCCATGGGATGTAATTCGAGTTCGTCAAAGTTTGAAATCTTGAAAAAACGTATTTCGTTCTCCACTATTTTGGGACAAAATACAGACTTATTTAACAGCCACGCATATTCGATAATCCCCTTTGTATCCACCTCACTTTGAAAAGAAAGATAACAAAGAACCTGCTTGCTTTGTAAAAACTCAAAATGAGCAACTACAGTCTCCATAATGGTGTAACTTTTATCAAATTGAATGTCCTTTTCAAGAGAGTTTCTCTTGGTTCTTAATTGTTTCCGAAGTTGTGTTTTCATCACATCCATACTGCTCACCTAACTGTGTAATACTTCCATCTGGTTCAACAACTGAAATATTATTTAACTGTCCTCTGAGATTTCTTCTTACATTTTCAATATATTCTTTGCGTAAACCAGCTTGTTCCATTGCTTCTTCATTGGATAAACCTACTGATTTTGCTTTCTTATATAACTCATTAATTCTTGCTAATTTTTGATCGTTCATCGGTTCCTCTAATTCTAATCACTCATTTAATGTTACACGGTTTCAATATAATCGATTAAAAAGAAATCTTCTTCTTTATGGGCTTTAAAGTATGTTCCATAGTTTCTCCCATCCATGATTCGATGTAAAATGCGAACATCTTTTCCGTTGGCAATAACCATATCTGCTCCCGAGGCTGTTGCTATTTTGGCAGCACTTAATTTCGTATTCATACCTCCGGTTCCAACGCCACTACTTGAAGAGTTCTTACCCATTGTCAATAAATCTTCATTTAATTCATCAACAAATTCAATAAATTCGGCCTGCTCATTTTGATTTGGATCATCCGTATAAAGTCCATCAATATCGGATAATAAAATCAATAAATCCGCATCTACAAGGGATGCAACAATGGCTGATAAAGTATCATTATCTCCAATGGATTCAATTTCATAGGTTGCAACTGTGTCATTCTCATTTACGATTGGAATCACACCAAGGCGCAACAACTCTGAAAATGTATTGTGTGCATTAAAACGGCTCAAATCATTCACAATTGTATTTTTTGTCATTAAAACTTGCGCCGTAACCTGATTGTATTCTGAAAATAATTTTTGATAAATCATCATTAATTGCGCCTGCCCAATCGCTGCGCAAGCTTGTTTGACAGATATACTTTTTTCGTTCTTAGGAATACCAACAGCTTTTCGTCCTACTGCGATTGCTCCTGAAGTCACCAATATTACGTCTTTGCCTTGATTTCTCAAATCACATAGTTCTCGAACAAGGACTTCAAGTTTAATATAATCCAAATCCCCTGTTTCCTCGTGTTGTAATGAGGAAGAACCTATTTTCACAACAATTCTTTGTTTGTTTTTGAAATGATCTCTAATATTCATAATAGCTCCTATTTAAAAGTGAAAAAATATTATAATGTATAGTCTGGATGATACATACTGGCTATGATTTCAGCTACTCTTAATCCATCTGCACTAGCAGATGTAATTCCACCTGCGTATCCAGCTCCTTCTCCACAAGGATATAATCCCCTAATATTGGACTGTAGTGTGTCGTCACGAACAATTCGAACAGGAGAAGACGTTCTACTTTCAATGCCTGCTAAAAGCGTATCATCTGATGCAAATCCCTTGATAATTTGGTTGAATTGCTGCATACCTTCTATAAAAGCATCATTCAACTCTTCTTTTAAGAGTGATCGTAAGTTAGCGGGGGCATACTCTCCCTTTGTCACAATGGTAACCTTTGAATCTAAATTTCCAAGCTGATTGTTTTTAAAATCGATGTATTTTTGAATCGGTATTTTGCCATTTGCTAGTTTATAGGCTGCTTCTTCCAAAGATCTTTGAAATGTAATTCCTGCAAGCGGATTACTCAGCGTTTCGTCATAATCTTTTGGTTCAATTGTTAAGATAATAGCGCTATTAGCGGTTTTCGAAGCACGGTCACTATAACTCATTCCGTTAATGGCCAGTCGGTTTGCTTCGCTTGAAGCATTTACAACATATCCTCCTGGGCACATGCAAAAAGAATAAACACCTCGATTCAAACTTGTTTTGGCGGTTAACTTATAATCAGCTGCCTGATTATAAACCTTTGCAAACTCACCAAGCCTTGCATGATTGATGAAATTCTGATCATGCATAACTCTAAAACCAACTGCAAAAGCTTTCGCCTGAAGTTCGATTTGCTGTAAAGCCAGCTGTTCATAGGTGTCTCTAGCACTATGCCCAGTTGCCAAAACAACGATATCGGTATCCATTTGTTCACCATTTTCTAATAGTATACCACAGATTTTTCCACTTCGTATCTTGAAAGATTGCATTTTCGTTTCAAATCGTACTTCTCCACCAAGGTTTATGATTTCTCGTCTCATTTCTTGTACAATTTTCACTAAAATATCTGTACCTATATGGGGTTTTTGTTGATAAAGAATTTCTTCTTTGGCTCCCATTTGATGAAAACAACGTAAAACCTCTTTTACTCGACCTGTTTTATCTTTCACTAATGTGTTCAATTTTCCATCTGAAAAAGTCCCTGCACCACCTTCTCCGAAAGCAACATTGGATTCTGGGTTTAGGATTCCTTTTTCAAAAAAAGCATCCACACTCTGAATTCTCTTTTCTACCGCTTCTCCTCGTTCGATTAGAATTGGTGCAAAACCACTTTTTGCAAGGTAATATGCACAAAAAAGACCCGCTGGACCAGCTCCAATAACACATGGTCTCTTTGCCAAAGCCTGCTCACCATGTTGTGGAAATTGATATTCGGATTTTGTTATAAACTTTACTTCACTTGGTAATTTCTTTTTTTGAATCACGTTTTTGTTGATCAAAACCACTTCATAGGTTACCACTTTGTAAATTTGAGTGATTTTCCTTGCATCAAGAGATTCTCTAAGTCTATGAATACCAACAATATCATCTACTTTACAGCCAAGTATTTTGGAAGCTTTTTGCACCAAATAATGATTTGAATAATCTAGTGGACATTTTAAGTTTTCAATAACAATCATATTTTTCACAATCCTATTTTGCCGCATTTAATCCTGCCAAATAACCCGATGTCCACGCCCATTGCAGATTGTATCCACCGCAAATCCCATCAACATCCATCAATTCTCCAGCAAAATATAACCCTTTCCTAATTTTTGATTCCATTGTATCTGAAATTTGAGATACATCTACTCCACCTGCACAGATTTGTGCATTACTAAAGCCATTTGTATCAGCTATTTCCATTGTAAATTCCTTGATTGTTGAGATGATTTTTTGTAGTACTTCATCCTGTAGCGATACGACTTTCGTATTTGAATGGATACTCAACCTTTTCAGTATACTATTTAGCAGTTTTGCATGAATAATCCCTGAAAATAACTCATGATAGCTACATGGACGAAAGGTAGCATATTTCAACTGTATAATCCTATAAATTTCATCAGCAGAATGTGTCGGCAGTAAATCCAAACTGCAACTACAGGAACATAGATCCTTTAAAGCATATGCAGCAATTCGACTCAATTGAAACACTGGAATTCCAGAAATGCCATAATCTGTAAATTGGAGTTCACCTGTCTGTGTAGATTTCAACTGCTGATTAACAAAGAGCTTAACGGTTCCATCACATCGAACACCCGCAATACTTTTACAGTCCCTATAACTGCTTTTCAATTGCACTAACGCTGGCACAATCGGCACAATTTTATGTCCCATAGATTTTGCAATACGATATCCCGATTCATTTCCGCCTAATTTGTCGCTTGCTTTTGAACCATTTGCTAGAATCACTTTATCAAAATACAAACCCTCGACTAGATTAGAGACATCTTGAATATGGAGTTTAAATTGATTCTTACTTTGATCAAATTCTAGCTTGATCAGTTCGTGTTCGAGCTCTATTTGAACCTGATATTGCAAGCAAGTTGCGAGTAAAATTTCCTGAATGGTACTTGATTGATTGGTGACGGGATACACATAATCATTTCGATTTTTATAAGCTACGCCAAGACTTGTGAAAAATTCCAAGGTATCTTTTTGGTTAAATATTTGAAGCGCTGTTGCAACAAAAGAAGGATGACTGCATCTGAAATCATCCTTTGAAAGAGTTAAATTTGTAAAATTGCATTTTCCATTACCACTAGCAAGTATTTTCTTTCCAACTTTATTTTGTTTTTCATATACAGTTACTTTCGCACCCATTCTTGCTGCTGTAATAGCTGCAAATAATCCTGAGGCTCCAGCACCTATAATGGCTATGGTCTGAACCATTTTTTTCACTTCTTTCTCAATTTAAATTCTACGAATCAGCGTCCCAAACGAAATCAATATCCCGGAAAATGGAAACATTGTAAGATCTTCTTTTTTTAAACTTCCAAATGCAATAACAACAAGATAGAACAAAATCCATTCAACTATACAACTAATAATACATGCTAATTCGGTTGTTACAAGAGATGAAAAGAGCTTAAATAGCATATATCCAATGCCACCTGCAATCAATGAAGATGCAATTGGAAACAGAAAGGTTTTGAAGAATTCCTGACGATAATTAACGATTCTTGATAGTGTAAACATGAAAATAATACAAAGTAATACAGAGGCCCCCAACATACCATATACAATTCCATAAATATGTGCATCCGTAAATGAGAATGAAATAATAACGGCTATAATCTGAATAATACTAACAATTATGGTATATAACCAAACCAACTTTTCTTTTCCCATTGCAATCAATGAATTTCTATAATTCAGAGCTACTATCAAAAACAATATTGTAACACTACCTAAAACCAGCATTTTGGATAGCATATTAATCTCACCATAAAATAGTAAGCCAGAAATCGGTTTTGATAAGGACAGCAAACTCGTAATCAATGGCATTACAAAAATCACGCAAAACTTGGTGTGTTGCCCAATTTTTTGCCTCACCTGATAATAATCTTCTTTTTTGTAGTGAAAACGAAGAAAATTTTGAACATAGGGAAAGGAAATCATTGTCAATGCAATCACCGAATAAACAATGAACTTGTATTTTCCATAGAAAACACCGTAATACAAATTACAAATATAAATTCCAGATTGTTCCATGAATGTTCGATAAAAAATTCCTTGAAATACAAGGGTTAGAACCGCATCAAATAGTGCTAATGAAACAAAGCAACCCATTCCACGAAGAATGAACGCAATTTGTTCTTTAAAATGCTCAAAAATTCTTGTTGGATCATGGGAAATTTGAGAATACATTGCTCTCTTTAACATAAATGCAACAAAGGATAAAAATAACAATTGGAAGATTGTGCTAATCGTCAGTCCAATGAATACACCAGCCACACCGTAATAATATTTGTAATTGTCGTTGAGTAAAAACGAACCAATTTTTGCTCCGTGACCGGATAAAAGTGAGATTGAAATAATTGAAAATAATAAAAACGAAACACCCTTCACAACATAGGAAATAGCCACCGGTGATTTTTTATTGAGTCCAAGCAGATACCCTTCGATACAACCAGCAAACCCTGAAAAAAGAATGGCTGGAAGCATACAAAAAATGGCTAATTTTGCATACGAAAACAACATGATTTTTTCAATCATATAAGGTAACATTGCAAAATAGCATACCATTGATACAATTCCAAAAAGCCCAGCAAAGAGGAATCCAGAGTAAAGAAGACGTTCGGAATTTTTGTACTGTCCTTTTGAAATTCTATTGGAAACTAATTTTTCAATGATACAAGGAATTCCAATTCCAAGAATTGAATAAATCACAAAATAGAACTCAATGACAGTTGCATATACTGCATTTCCAACATCTGAGACTAAGTTTGTGGTCCATATTCTTCTAATTATTTCAAGCAATAATAACAAAATTGCACCGATGGATACAGGTGCATTTTGCATAATAAAATTCTTCTTTTTTATACGTTTATCATTCGTCATTCCAATCATTCCTTAGTGAAATTCAACTGATGTATTTACTTGATCATTAACATAATCTTTAACAACACAAACCATCGTTTTACCTTGATTTAATGTAATTTCTTCTGTAAGCCCAATATTGTAGTATCGGATTACACCATCATCAGCATCACCCTCGCGATACCAATGTGCTTCTTGTAATGTTCCATTTGTAAAAATCAAAGCATATCCATCACTGTGACAATCAAATGATAAATACCCTTTTTCATCTCTTTGAAGCCAATCTGCGTACTGAATAATAACATTTGTAAATGCAAGTTGTTCACCTGTAAGTTCATCTATCTGTGGGCCATCATACTGAAAACGATAATACTTTTTATCTTGTGAATTATACTCAAACCAAGGTTTATTGATAACATAACCTGGTGCAATATAAGTTCCTCTATTTTCCTCTAATGAAATTGTTTCACCGTCTTTCGCAAATTTAAACTTGCCCGTATAATGTTCCCTATAAGTTTCTCTAAATTTGGATTTTCGAATTCCCTCATTAATACCTTTTCCACTTGCATACGCATTATGCGGAGCTTCTCGATCATCCGTACGATAAAAAACAGTTGATCCAATTCCGGATAATCCAGATAAATTATCTACATAATCACGTTCTAAGACTTCTACTGCATAGGATGACTGACCAAAATGTGCATACACAGAATCAAATTCAAGTGCCCAATATACAAAATAATCGCGACAGCTTCTAGCCGATCCAATCTTTTCTAACTTATCATAATCTTCAAAAATACCCATGAATCTGGTTAATTCTCCCTCAACCGGACATTCATATACAACATCGGCATTAGAAATCCCTGACATTGGTTGCGCAGCTTTGATATTACTAATCATAATTGCGACTGGTCTTCTTTCACCAATTTTCTTATCCACAAATTTACCAGTAAGGAAGCTACGAACTTGACCTTGATCATTGTATTCTCGTTCAAAAGGAACGAGTTCCTGTGTGTCGTCTGACACACTTGCAGTATTACCACTTTGTGACGCCTCTGCTTTTACACTATTACATCCGTTCAATAGACACACTGAAATTGTAAGTAATATTATTGCAACATATTTTTTCATTTCAAATCCTGCCAATCTTATTTTCTAATCTTTATCTCAATATTGATAATGCATTCAAAACTTGCTCTTGCTTTTCAAACATCACTTTCTCTTGTGACTCACTCTCGTGGTCATATCCAAACAAGTGTAACATACTGTGCGCAATAAGAAAAGAAATTTCTCTTCGCTCACTATGTCCGTAAAGCACTGCCTGTCTTTTCATTTGCATTACGTCAATAATGATATCTCCAAGAAAAAGTTCATTTGTATCTAGATCCAGATACATTTCTTTGTGTCTGTCAACATTTTCAAAATTAGACGGCTTGGTATAATCCACATTTGGAAAAGACAAAACATCTGTAATTTTATCAACGTTCCGATGTGTATGATTTAATTCTTTTATCTCATCATCATCTGTAAGGGTCAGTTGTACTTGAACTTCATATGGACATTGCTCCATTTCACATACTTTTTCAATGATTTTCTTACCAAGTTCAGTCAAATCAAATTCAAATGCACATTCAGACTCCAGATTTTCTTCCACGTAAAAAGTCATAATATAGATTTTCCTCTCCTAAAACTAGTTTTATCTGCTGTAATTCCTGAAATGAAAGTTGCGAATTGTTTAGCGAGATGGTTGCTATCTTTTTCTTAATTACTGCATCCACTATTTGTTGGTAATTTAAACTTGCATTTGGATCTTTTTCAAACAAATACATAATTGTTGATACCACCGAAGACACTAATACAACTATGGCAGCTTCTTTTGTTACAATGGATTTGGTATTTATTTGACATTGTTCTAGTAAATGAATTAAATCTGGCGGAAATAGATATTGGCTTCCAATCTGTGCAATGTCTTCCTTGTCTAGGCTTTCTTTTTGATGCGTAACAAGTCCGATTCGCTGATAATAACCTCCTGATTTTGCCAACTGAGTATCAGCATTTATTCTTCTGGATACTTTATCACAAAAATAAGCTGTATGAACTGCATAATAATAATCTTTAAGGGAATGATCCCTTAGGGAAGATAAAAGCATGAATTCCGGATCATTGAGTTCCTGATATCGATCTCTATATTGATGTACAATAAAATAGCTGTACGCTTTTAAAAGAATTAATGATATTACAAATGATAAGAAGCAATTCATAAATACAAGTGAAAATTGGTCGATTTTAACAGGTTCTTCAAATAATACGATGGCCCCTGTTAAGCTAACCATCAGCATAAAAATTCCCATGATCAAATCTTTTACCACTCTATATTCTTGATCCAGTGTCTGAAAAAGCAAAATAATAATCATACCCGAAAAAAAATAGCCGAAATATACACCATAATCAACCGTCGTCTGATTAATGACCGACATAAACATAATGGTTAGATAGGATGTAAACGAAATTGCCAAATCACTATACAAAGTAAAACCCAATGCTATTGGTAACATGATCCATAATTTAGCTGGAAGAAAAAGTGTAGATATTGTTACAACAAGACTCAGCAAATAGACAGCAAAAAAACGTTCTAAATGCATGTTATTCGAAAAAGAAAAACTGTTCTTGGAAAGTCCGTTTGAAACAGATAACACAATCATACCACTTCCTAAACAAGCAAATATAATATTTCGAATATACTCTTCAACGGTTCTTTTTTGAATGAAACACATTAAAAAAGCAACAAAAATCGTAAAAATTATAATGAGCACTTCAAAAATGTAATTTTTATAGGATTTTGTTGCAGATTCCATCTTAATTGCTCCTCTTCTTCCTGATTTTTGTGGACGCTTCGTATTGCTCATAAGCTTTTACAATTTTTTGAACCAACGGATGTCTTACCACATCCTTGCTTGTGAGTTCGCAAAAAGTAATCCCATCGACATTTTTCAATACTCTATGTGCAATGTCTAGTCCTGAGCGGGTTCCTTTTGCTAAATCAATCTGTGTCCCATCTCCAGTAATAATTACCTTCGAGCCAAATCCAATTCGTGTTAAAAACATCTTCATTTGAGCTTCTGTCGTATTTTGCGCTTCATCAAGTATAATGTAGGCATTATCCAGAGTCCTTCCTCGCATATATGCCAAAGGAGCAACTTCTATAAGGCCCTTTTCCATATTCTTAACAAATCCTTCAGCTCCCATGATTTGATAGAGTGCATCATAGAGTGGTCTTAAATAAGGATCCACTTTACTTTGCAAGTCACCTGGAAGAAATCCAAGCTTTTCACCTGCTTCAATCGCTGGTCTAGTTAATATGATTCGACTTACCTCGTTATTTTTAAATGCTGTAATTGCCATTGCCATGGCTAAGTAGGTTTTCCCGGTTCCTGCGGGTCCAAGTCCAAATACAACCATATTCTTTTGCATTGCTTCGACGTACTTTTTTTGTCCAAGTGTTTTGGGTTTGATGGGCTTACCTTGAATCGTATGGCATATAATACTAGAATCCAATTCCAATAAAGTGTCTTCTTGTGATTCTATTCCATAATGAACACTTTGCACCTCAATTTGGTTATTTTTTTGCGATAATGACATTAATTCTTTCAGTAATTTATAGGCTTTAAGAACATTCTCCTTCTCACCTGTAATCTTTAAGTTCCCATCGCGATCAATAATAATAACCTGTAAACTTGTTTCTATTTCTTGAATATTTGAATCAAACTCACCAAAAACATTCCTAATATGAACGGCATCCGCTTCCATAATCATTGTAAAATCACTCAATCAAGTAACCTCCTAGGATGATTTTGTAACTACTTTTTTGATTAATTCTGACTTTTCAACTTGTTCTAACTCAATGATATAAGATTCTAATACGGTCTTTTGAACCTCATCACATTTACTAGGATCATTGGCATGAATTGTTAATAGTGGTGTTCCAACCTCTACAAACTCTCCACGTTTTTTGTGTAATACAAGACCAACTCTTAAATCAATCTCGCTATCCTTGGTTAGACGTCCACCCCCTAGCATGAGTGAGCATAAACCAATTTTTTCACAATCAATTTGTTGAACATAACCTTCTTTGGTTGAAAGAACTGAAATTTGGTAATTTGCTTTTGGAAACAGCTCTGGATTATCAATATAAGAACTATCTCCGCCCTGAGCTTTTATAAACTCCTTCAGCTTTTGAGTGGCACGACCGCTAGCGATTGCTTCTAATAACAACTCCTTTGCAGATGATAGAGACTGCGTAATTCCTGAAAGAACAACCATATGCGATCCTAGTTCCAGACATAAATCAGTGAAATCTCTAGGTCCTTTCCCTCGTAAGGTCATAATCGCTTCAATCACTTCTAAAGAATTACCAACATTGTTTCCAAGGGGTTGATCCATGTCTGAAATAATTGCAACCGTTTCTTTGCCTGCTCCGTTCCCGATTTTCACCATTTCTGATGCCAGGCGATGTGCATCATCAAAGCTTTTCATAAAGGCACCGCTACCCGTTTTTACATCTAATACAATTTTGTCACTTCCCGCAGCTAATTTTTTACTCATAATGGAGGACGCTATCAATGACATTTCGTTGACCGTTGCGGTCACATCTCTTAATGCGTAAAGCTTCTTGTCTGCTGGTGCCAAGGTCTTTGTTTGTCCCATAATTGCAATACCAATGTCATTGACTTGTTTGATAAATACATCATTATCAAGATTTGTTTGAAATCCTGGAATACTTTCTAGTTTATCAATGGTGCCGCCCGTGTGTCCAAGTCCTCTTCCGCTCATTTTGGCAACCTTAACGCCAACGGATGCAACTAAAGGACCCAATGCTATAGAGGTTTTGTCTCCTACGCCACCTGTACTATGCTTATCTATTTTCAGACCATCGATTCCTGAAAGGTCTAATAATTCCCCACTATTTGCCATTGCCAATGTAAGATTAAGGGTTTCTTCCTCATCTAGGTGATTAAAAAAAATCGCCATCATTAAAGCCGACATTTGATAATCTGGAATGTCGCCCAATGTATAACCGTTTACCACGTGATCAATTTCTTCTTTACAAAGTTTGAGTCCATCTCTCTTTTTGCTAATCAAGTCATACATTCTCATGGTCTAGACCTCCTAAAAAAACATTTTGTCAACTTTTCTTAATATCAGCTCTGCATGTTCTTTTGCTCCAGGTATTTCATTAAATACTCGTTCTGCTTTATCTTGTTGCAATAAGTTAATACATATTGTACAAGAAATCTCTGATTTGATACCAAAGATTTTTTCCAAAAATGTTGGTTCATCCCACTTTTCATAATAAGAAATACTGTTCTCTAAAAAAGCTTTCTCAATGGTTTTGCGAAAGCTTGAATCAGTAATTTTACAAAATTCAATTTCATTATGAATTTTAACATCAGCAAATGATAATACCGACATAGTTCACTCCGTTCTGTGTAATTAACACCCTGAATAATTTCTACTTATGATATGGCTCATTCGAATTAATTCGAAAACACCGATATACTTGCTCTAAAAGAATAACACGCATTAATTGATGTGGATAGGTTAGTTTTGAAAAACTTAATGTATGGTCAGCTCGTTCTAGCACTGAATCATGAAGACCTAAGGAGCCTCCAATGATAAATGCAATCGAACTTTTTCCCCTGATTCCTAGTTCCCTAATATACTCCGCCAATTCTTCTGAGGCCATCTGCTTGGCATTGATTTCAAGTGCAATCACATAAGAATTCTCTTTGATTTGTTGCAAAATCCTTTGTGCTTCTTTTTGTTTGATACTATCGATTTGAGCATGATTTGCCTGCTCAATCGTTTTTTCATCTGCAACTTCAACAATTTCTACTGTCGCATACTTTTGTAAGCGTTTCAAATACTCTTTTATTGCATCCCGATAAAATGCTTCTTTGATCTTTCCAACAGTAATTATTCTAATTCTCATATAAACCGTGATACCAATCATCGAGTAATTCTTCTAACATACTTTCATCACAATTTGGAAAGGTCATAATCGTCATATCTTTAACACGTTCCATTCTGAAAAAATATTTTTCTTCTTCTGAAAGTGTGTCAGGAATGTTCATTTGATTCATTTTATCCATTGAAAATTCAGTTGTAAGAAAGCTTTTAATTTGCTCCATTGAAGTCGCTTCTTCACCTACTTCATTGCTCAAAGTCTTGTAAGTTTTATAGGATGTTATTCCCACTATCATAAATATTGTAAATAAAAGACCAAGTACAGAATAAACCAGTATTTTGGCATTTGGATTTACGTAGATTGGTAGTAACCCAAAACCATGTAATACCAACAATATATTACCAATCAGTCCTGTAAAAAAGAGGACATAGGCACTTCCCTTGTATTCGGTAGCCTTGCTCTTTTTGTCTACAAAAACGTGGGTTTGTTTAACTTCTTGTCCCTCTGAAGATGAAGGTCCATGATTTCTAGGCGTTAATAATTGACGTCCACTATATCCAAAAAGCGCACTATTATCTTCCATTTCTTCATGTTTCATACTCAAAAATGCTTGAATAATTGGGATTCCTTTTTCTAAATCTCCTTGATCTAAAAACAACTGATAAGCATCCTGTTCGGTAATAAAGATTACCTTTGCGGACATAATCTGATTTTCAATTAAGTGATTGGTGATCTCATCTAACAACGCTTTTTCTCCCATGATTACTGCCTGTGCAGCTAATTCAAGGGAATCTACTAGTGCTACTTTACAATCGCTACAAGTTGTAAAACCTGGTCGATATTCATTTTTACAAACTGGGCAAAATGCCATCTTAAAATCCTCCTAAATTCCTACAATAAAAAGCAAAGAAAGGCGCGTAAGCTACGCGCCAAATATCTAAAAATCAAAACATACACGTTCACAGGTCACACTCTTAATAAAACCTGCAACTTTGTTGTGTTCTGGGTGTATCTGATATGCATCTAAAGCTTCTTTTGAAGAAAACTCCGAAAGAAGGGCAATGTCGCGTGTACTGCTATCTTGATTATTAATCACAACCACAATTTCAATAATTCCATCGATTTTATCTTTTAAGGATTCTAACCCACTCTTTATTTTCATAGCAGCATTAGCTCTCTCTTCTACACTAAGTTCTTTGTCTAAATTCCAAAATACATAATGCTTAATCAAAGTAGTGTCCCCCTATTTTTGTGATAAATACTCGTGAATTCCTTTTGCAGCATCTTTTCCAGCACCCATTGCAAGAATTACAGTGGCCGCACCTGTCACAGCATCACCACCTGCAAAAACGCCTTCTTTTGTGGTTTGTCCTGTTGCTTCTTCTACAACAACAATACATTTATACTTGTTGATTTCAAGACCTTTCGTCGTTGAAGAAATCAATGGATTTGGTGAAGTTCCAAGCGACATAATAACAGTATCAACATCAATTGTAAACTCTGAATTTTCTTTCACAACAGGTCTTCTTCTTCCAGATTCATCTGGCTCACCAAGTTCCATTCTAACACATTTGATTCCGCTTACCCAACCAGTTTCATCACTAAGAATTTCAACCGGGTTGCACAACAAATCAAAAATAATGCCTTCTTCCTTGGCATGGTGTACTTCTTCCACTCTTGCTGGCAATTCAGCTTCACTACGGCGATACACTACATGAACCTGTGCTCCTAAACGCAAAGCAGTTCTTGCAGCATCCATAGCGACATTTCCACCACCAACGACTGCAACTTTTTTACCAACCATAATTGGTGTGTTTGCTTCTTCTTTTTTATAAGCCTTCATTAAATTTGAACGAGTCAAGTATTCATTTGCTGAGAATACTCCATTTGCCTGTTCGCCTTTGATTCCCATAAATTTTGGGAGCCCAGCTCCTGATCCGATAAAGATAGCATCAAATCCTTCATCTTCTAATAATTGATCAATTGTAGTTGATTTACCAATTACAACATTTGTCTCAATTTTAACACCTAATCCAACCACATTGTCAATTTCAGTTTTTACAACACTCTCTTTTGGTAAACGAAACTCTGGAATACCATAAACCAAAACTCCACCTGGCTCGTGTAATGCTTCAAATATAGTAACATCATATCCTAACTTTGCCAAATCTCCTGCTGCTGTTAATCCAGCTGGACCAGCACCAATAACAGCAACTTTTTTACCATTTTTAGCTGCAGCACCAGTTGGTTTAATTTTATTATCCCTTGCCCAATCAGCAACAAAACGCTCCAATTTTCCAATTGAAACAGGTTCTCCTTTAATTCCCCTTATGCAAACACCTTCACACTGGCTTTCTTGTGGACATACACGACCACATACAGCTGGCAATGCAGAAGATTCACTGATTGTCTGATATGCTTGTTCGATATCTCCTTTTACAACTTCTTGAATAAATTTAGGAATATCAATTGAAACTGGACATCCCGCGATGCATTTTGCATTTTTACAATTGATGCATCTTGTCGCTTCTTCCATTGCTTCTTCAAGATTATATCCATAACAAACTTCTTCAAAATTTGTTGCTCTTACTTTTGGATCCTGCTCACGCACAGGAACTTTTTTTAATACATCCATTATTCGTCACCCCCACAATTTCCGCATCCACCATGATGTGTTGAACCTTCTTGTTCTCTTAATACGGCTCTTCCTTCTGCTGATTTGTAGATTTGTTGGCGTCTCATTGCCTGATCAAAGTCAATTAAATGCCCATCAAATTCAGGACCATCAACACAGGCGAATTTCACTTCTTCACCCACTGTAACTCTACAAGCACCACACATTCCCGTTCCATCTACCATAATTGGATTCATAGATACAATTGTTGGAATATTTAATTCTTTCGTTGTTAGGCATACAAATTTCATCATAATCATTGGTCCAATAGCAACACATAGATCATACGTTTTGCCTTCTTTTTCAACAAGGTCTTTTAATGCTGTAGTAACAAGCCCTGTTCTACCATAGGATCCATCATCAGTCGTCATGTATAAATTACCACATACTTTTGACATTTCATCTTCATATATTAATAAATCTTTTGTTTTTGCTCCAATAATGACATCTGCCATTACACCATGCTCATATAGCCATTTTGCTTGTGGATATACTGGTGCTGTACCAAGTCCACCCGCAACAAAAACAATCTTTTTCTTTTTCAGTTCTTCAAGATCTTCATGCACAAACTCTGAAGGTTGTCCTAACGGTCCACAGAAATCATGAATATAATCACCAGTCTTAAGGGATGCCATTTTGGCCGTACCTGCTCCTAAAACCTGAACAACAATTGTGATTGTACCTTTCTCACGGTCATAATCGCTAATGGTAAGCGGAATTCTTTCCCCATCTGCATCTGTTCGAATAATTACAAATTGTCCTGGATAACAAGTTTTTGCCGCACGTTGTGCCAATACTTCAAACGAGTAAATGTTTGTCGTCAATTCTCTTGCCTCGATTATTTTATACATATAGTCCTCCAAAAATAGCACAATAGTAACCCTTTGTGCGTTATCTACTTTTTTACATCACTTTATATTATATGATTTATTCAAAAAACGCAATCCTTTTTAGAAAGCTTCTACCACATAATAACCCTCATAATTGGTCGTTGCTTTGTAGAGTTCTTTTGTGAGAACATTGACTGCATATACGTTTCCAGTTTTAGAGCGTTTACCATCGACTTGAATCTGATACTCGGTAATCAGGTAAAAGGATTGATCATCTTGAGAAAATGCTGAGTCACATACATACTCTTTAAGCAAACCAGAATCAGGTGTGATTAATTGGGGATTCAACAGCTCTCCTTTTTGGATTAACGATTGAATCAATAGGTTTTTGGCATCCTCAATTGTTAAATTTACTTGCATCTGCAACGTGTATTCCACAGAGATTACATTGGACGGATTTCCAAGTTCATCAATGAGTAAAAATTGAAAGACGCTATTATCTAACGGCATTGGAATTGGTCCCTGATATAAATTACTGTCCTGGGTTGGTGTTGAATGATCTGTTGTGTAATATAATACACAATCGTCCGGTACAAATACAGCAATTGTCACTGGACGGTCATACGTTCCACTTTCCGGCGTGATATTTGGAACTTCAATTTTATCAATAGTAATTGAATAACTCACCGCTAATACATCACTTTTAACACCAAATTCATTGATGAAAATGGCTGCAATTTGATAATCCCCACTATCAAGCCTAATTGGTTTTGAATAAATTGGACTCTCCTTATTTGGCTGTGATCCATCCAAAGTATAATGCACTTTACCATTTTTAGATGCAATAAATTTCAAGAAAATAACATCCGAATACTCTCCACCAGGGGTCTCAACCATTGGCATTTTGGATTCATATTGACTAAAGCGTTTGACAATCGAATCTTTTGTACTTTTTAATAATAATGCATTTACTTTTTCATATTCTTTTTTGCCAACATAGATGGGAATCAGTTCGTCATAGGCTTGTTCATAATTTGGATCTATTAATAATAATCCTTCCAACATTTGAATTGCTTTTTGTTGGTTGTTTTGAGCCAAATAGATACGTGCCAACAACATCTTGGCATCTGAAGAATTCGGCGCTAATTCAATTGCCCTTAATACATGTTCTTTTGACTCCTCGAATGTCAGATTCACATACTCCTGATTTGCCTGTTGCATCTGATAATCATATGAATTGTAGTTTCGAACAACCATAAACACAATCAAGATAAAAATTGCACCAAAAATTCCCAAAAGAGAAATCATAAACGTCTTAAATATATGAAATGTAGATTTTTGCTTTTGGTTTTTGGGGTTTTCATAATCTAACAACTCGAAAGGAGCTTCCTCCACGTTATGATATCCAATCGTTATGGTAATCGAATCTTCCGAAATCCAATCATTTGAAATCCCATCTTCTGATATTTCTTCCACAATATTTGTAAGTACTTCTTGAATACTTTCTTCGATTTCTGGTTCAAAATCCGCTACAAATTGTAACTCATTCCCACACTTCCCACAATAAACCTGCCCCTTTTTGAGAGGAGTATTACATTTTGGACAAATGGTCATTCTTGTACTCCTAACGTAAGGATTTGCTCTCTAAGCAGTTATTCATTAACATGGCAATTGTCATTGGACCAACACCACCTGGTACGGGTGTAATTGCACTACAGATTGGTTCTACGCTACTAAAATCAACATCTCCACATAATTTATTGTGTTCATCTTTGTGAATTCCCACATCGATTACAACCGCCCCTTCTTTTACATAGGAACTGTCTATCATTCTTGGTTTTCCAATTGCAACGATCAAAATATCAGCTTTTTTGCAAATTTCCTTTAAATTTTTTGTTCTTGAGTGTGCAATTGTTACTGTCGCGTTCTCACGAAGCATTAATAATGCCATTGGTTTACCAACAATGTTGCTTCTACCAATAATTACACATTCTTTTCCAGCAATTTCTATTTGACTCCTCTTTAGTAGCTGAATTACTCCAGCAGGAGTACAAGAAAGAAACCCTTTTTGGCCAATGCAAAGCCTACCGACACTTTGTGGATGAAATCCATCTACATCTTTCATTGGGTCAATTGCGCAGATCACTGCATCCTCATCCATGTGTTTTGGGAGTGGAAGCTGAACTAAAATACCATCCACATCATCCCGATTATTTAAGGATTCGACAAGTTCAAGTAATTTCTCCTGCGTTGTTTCTTCCTCTAACTCAAAGGACAGAGAACGAATTCCTGTTTGTTCACATGCTAGTTTTTTATTTTTGACATATACACTTGAAGCAGGGTCGTTACCAACCTGAACAACTGCCAATGTAACGGTTGTTCCATCGTTACTTAGTTGCATAACATGTTCTTTGACTTCTTGCTTAATCACACTTGAAATTTGTTTGCCATCAATTATTTTAGCCATAAATACCTCTCATCTTAAAATAAACCAGTTATATTACAACATTCATCTAAATCAATACGAAATGCCGCTGGACTTTTTGGTAATCCCGGCATGGTTACTACTGTTCCCGTTAAAACAACTACAAAACCAGCACCGCTCGCCACATATGCCTCCCGAATATCAATGGTGAAATCCGTCGGACGTCCTAAAAGACATGGGTCATCTGATAATGAATACTGATTTTTCGCCATACAAACAGGGAGATTGGAAAATCCAAGAGACTCTATCCGATCAATTTGTTGCTTCGCAACAGAAGAATATCGCACACCACTCGCACCATAAATTTTGGTGGCAACTTCTTCAATTTTCTCACGAATACTCAATTCATCTTTATAAAGAACCTCAAAGTTTGATGGCTTTTCATCCAATGTCTGAATGACTTTTTGGGCAAGTAAAAGTCCACCTTCTCCACCTTGTTCCCAAACATTTGCCACAGCAAATTCGCAACCTCGTTGCTCACAGAAATCTTTCACAAATGCGATTTCATCCTCGTGGTCAGTTACAAAAGCATTCAGTGTAACAACTACTGGAACCTTGTAAAGTTGCATATTTTCAATATGCTTTTCCAAATTAACGATGCCCTTTTTTAAAGCTTCAACATTTGGTGTGCTGAGTTGGTCTTTTGGAACTAGTCCATTATATTTTAGTGCACGGATTGTTGCAACAAGAACCGTTGCGTCTGGTTTTAGTTCTCCAATACGACATTTAATATCATAGAATTTCTGAGCACCTAAATCTGCTCCAAATCCTGCTTCTGTAACAACATAATCTGCTAGTTTTAAAGCTGTCTTGGTTGCACGAATTGAATTGCATCCATGCGCAATATTTGCAAACGGTCCACCATGAACTAAAACAGGAGTGTTTTCAAGGGTCTGAATGAGATTTGGAAGCATTGCATCTTTTAGCAATGCGGCCATTGCACCAATTGCATTTAATTCACCTGCTGTTACTGGTTCATTCTTATAATTATATGCGACAATAATTCTGGATAAACGTTCTTTTAAGTCCACGTAATCCTTCGCCAAACATAGAATTGCCATAATTTCAGATGCCACTGTAATCAAGAAATGATCCTCACGAACAACTCCATCTGCTTTGTTTCCAAGTCCGATTACGACATTTCGCAGTGCTCGATCATTCATGTCCAAACATCTTTTAAACACGATTTGTCTTGTATCAATTTGTAGCTCGTTACCCTGCTGAATATGATTATCAATCAGTGCTGCCAATAGATTATTTGCCGACGTAATTGCATGAAAATCACCTGTGAAATGTAAGTTCAGATCTTCCATTGGAACAACTTGCGCATAACCACCGCCAGCGGCCCCACCTTTAATTCCAAAACACGGTCCCAGTGAAGGCTCTCTAAGTGTAATGATTGTTTTCTTTCCAAGCTTACACATTGCCTGACCAAGACCAACGCTAATCGTTGTTTTTCCTTCACCAGCTGGTGTTGGGTTGATTGCTGTTACTAAAATCAATTTACCATCCGGTCGATCAGATAATTTTTGAATTGTTTCATTTGATATTTTTGCTTTATACCTTCCATAGAGATCAATATCGTCCATTGTAAGGCCTATTCCACTAGCTATGTCTGCAATCGGCAGCATCTTTGCTTCTTGAGCAATTTGAATGTCTGTTTTCATAAATCTCCTCCACTGATCATAGGATTTCTTCCATTAATTCGTCGAACTCATCCATAGTCATTAAAATTTTTCTTGGTTTTGTACCCTCTTCTTCCCCAACAATACCAGCTTCATACAATTGATCCATAATTCTAGCCGCACGATTGAAACCAATTTTAAAAACTCTTTGAAGCATTCCAATCGAAGCCTTATCTTTATCAATGATAAATTTCGCTGCATCCACAAAATACTCATCACGCCCTGATCCAGCATCCGAATAAATACTACTTGTTCCAGCTGCATTACTTTGCGCAATTTTTTCTTCTACCTCTTTACTATAGGTTGTATTTGAACATTGTTTCTTTAAAAAGTCAACAATATCGGATACCTCTTTGTCAGAAATAAATGCACCCTGAACTCTTGATGGTTTTGAAACTCCTTGTGGATAAAAGAGCATATCACCCTTACCTAGTAATTTCTCAGCCCCATTCATATCTAGAATGGTTCTCGAATCCACTCCTGAAGATACTGAAAACGCAATTCTACTAGGCATATTTGCCTTGATTAGTCCCGTGATGACATCTACGGACGGTCTCTGGGTAGCAATAATCAAATGGATTCCAGCAGCTCTTGCTAACTGAGCCAAACGACAAATGGATTCTTCCACTTCTCCTGGCGCTACCATCATCAAATCTGCAAGCTCATCTACAATAATGACAACTTGTGGTAATAAATCAGGAATCACTTTTCCATCATTCTGTGTCATTTCTTTTACCTTTTTATTATATCCACTTAAGTCACGGACATTTAAATCAGCAAACTTTTTATAGCGATCGGTCATTTCGCTTACCCCCCATTGAAGGGCAGCTGCAGCCTTTTTAGGCTCTGTTACAACCGGAATCATTAGATGTGGAATCCCGTTATAAACACTTAGTTCAACCACTTTAGGATCAATCATGATTAATTTAACTTCATCTGGATGTGCTTTATATAAGATACTCATAATTAATGTATTGATACATACACTCTTACCAGAACCTGTGGCTCCTGCAATTAGCATATGGGGCATTTTGGCAATATCAGCAACAATAATTTTGCCTCCAATGTCCTTTCCCACTGCAAAGGAAAGTTTCGAAGAAAAGCTCTCAAATTCTTTACTTTCTATTAGGTCGCGAAAACATACCGCTGAATTTTCCTTGTTAGGGACTTCAATACCAATTGCTGCTTTACCCGGAATTGGTGCTTCTATTCGTATATCCGTTGCTGCCAAATTGAGTTTTATATCATCTGCCAAATTGACAATCTTACTCACCTTCACACCAACTTCTGGCTGTAATTCATATCTTGTCACAGCAGGTCCTTGTGAAATATCGGTTACCGTTACCTTGACTCCAAACGTCTGCAACGTCTGCTGTAATCTTAGAGCAGTCTCTTTTAGCTGATTTTTACTATCTGTTTTGGCTACAGCACCCTTTAGGAGCAAACTTCTTGGTGGAAACTTATAATTTGAATAATCCGCCAATCCCCTTGTCATATCTAGACTAGATTCTTCTTTTGCTGGTTTTGTCTTAACAGGTTCTCCCTTTGCAGGTTCTTCCTTTGTAGTTTCTTCCTGTAATCCTTCACCGCGAAATGTGATGTGATCAAGCGCCTCAAGTGTTACTTGTTCTTCATTTTGAGTTATAATCTCATGCATATCTTCATCGGATTCATTTTTATCAATCTTCGTATCTAATACAACACCTTTTACATGTTTTTCACGTCGAGGTTTTTTCTCTTCTTTTGGGGCTAGAAGTTTTTGCTCCCGCCTTGTCATAACTGCATCTCGCAGCTGCATGCTTTCCTGTTTTGCAGTTTCGTAGACAGCCGAACCACCCTTTTTCATACCTGATAAAATGGATTTTTCAGTAATGATAACAATACAGATTATACTAAGTAGAATTAATACAATGACAGTTCCAATGGTTCCCAAAAACGAAACCATTCCCTTGCCTAACAAAGCACCTAAAACTCCTCCACCTTTACTATATTCCATTGAATATAGATAGTATTGTTTGATCGTAGTACCCGCTTTATCGATATCTCCTATGAGCGCACAACTAATTGTAATCATAATCACTAAGATGTTTCCACAAATCAGTTTTAAAATTGCCAGTTTGTTTTCAATGTTTACAATCCCAAAAAAGATTGAGAAAAAGATTATAAACGCCATTGGATAGGCCATTACTCCAAACAATCCAAACTGAATACCACGTAAAGAATCTCCCAATGCTCCAATAATACTGGTCTTCACACCCTCATAGCTTGTAATCTGAAAATTCGACAAAAACAATAAAATAACAAACGCTAAAGAAGCGAAAAATAGTACTTCACTTCTAATTTCGCTTTTGATTTGAGGTGTATTGGTATTTCGTTTTTTTCTAGTTGGGCTCTTACGTTTTCTTTTTGTCGCCATTATTATCTCCATTAACAAGCATTCTATTGCAGATCAAATTCAGAATTTGACGAATTTAAATCAACATCAAAATTCATTTCATTTTGTGGAACCTCATAATCATAATCCATCCCTTTTCGTTCCTTACGTTTAGGAACCGGCAAAGGATTATCAAGATACTTGACTCCTTTTGACATATCAAATGTCTGCGAAAGATCTTTTTCTTTTTGTTCTAATTCGGATAGTGTCACTTCAATCCCCTTTTTAATTTGATCCTGGTTTTCGGCTTCAATCGATAGTACCATGGCTTTGTGGTCTGCTATACTCGTAGCAAATGAAGCAATGGTTAAACACCCTAAACAAATAGATGCAATCAACATATTCGAAACACTCGTATATGACACAATTCCAGCTGTCATGATTATCGCAATTGGTAGTGTGGCACATAGTAGTATATGGGGTTGTCTTTTGTGCTTACTATAAAACCAGATTCCAACGTAACCAATGATTACAACCGCGAGACTAATTCCGAATAAGAGAAGGTTTTCCTGATTAAGTTCCTTTAAAAGCAAGTTCCAGTAATCGTTCATTTGTTGCATGGATTGAAATACAAAACTTCTTTGAATGATTGATAGGATTCGTTCTGTTATCCAACCTAGAATGTTATAATTTTCTTTCCATGCTACCATTGCACTTCCAATTCCCATTGATAAAATAAAACTAATCAAAAAACAAATTCCATATCGTAGCTTTTTAATAAGTAATAAAACTACCATTACTAAAAACAGACAAACAGCAACATAATGAACCATTGTACTTATTCCTAACAATACTGCTGTTCCCACAACAAAAAAATAATTTCGCAATTCCGATGAACTTGTTGAACAATATTGATACGTTTTAACCATCAATAGAATCAACCCCAGAATCAAACACTCTTGAAGTAGTCTTGAGTCAGCATACTCGAGTGCCAAAATCTGATAGGGAACAAGGGCATATACTGCAACGGCCACTCTTGACCCATGTCTTGAAACGGCTGTCTGCATGATAAAAAAAACAAGAATGCATGAAATGAAACGAAGAAGAAAGTGCAATCCTAAAAAAGTACTTTGCTTTACACCTACAAACAAAAAGAAGGTTCTAAGCAAATAGGCGTAAACCTGCTCTAAAATAGGCTTATCCACTATATTCCATTCCCTAAAATCAATCATCCATTCGCTCGCACCTTGTATAGAATACTCAAATAAAGTATACCGCAAGAAATAGAGAGCTAAAATGCCCCCAATTATAAGAACTGTAATCAAATAGATTCTTCCTTTTTTGCTTTCTTGCATCATCGTATTGTATCCCTTATCTATTGTTTCGCTTCAGATGAATGTACCAATAGTGTTTCAATATTATATCGTGGTCGCTGTTTGACTTCCATGTATATTTTCCCAATATATTGACCAATCAGTCCGATTGCTACCAACTGTACACCGCCAATAAACCAAATGGACAAGATTAAGGATGTCCATCCAGGGACTGCACGTCCAAGAGCATACGATATAATACCGTATACGCCTGCCAAAATACTCAAAATAATCATCATCGCACCCAAAAAAGATATTAGGCTAATTGGTTTTACACTAAATGAAGTGATGCCATTCCATGCAAGTGCAAACATTTTTTTGAGTGGGTACTTTGATTCACCCGCCACACGCTTACCACGTTCATAATATACACATGCTGTCTCATATCCAATTAGTGGAACCATTCCTCTTAGAAAAAGGTTGCTTTCTCTAAATTCTCCTAATTGCTTTACAGCCCGTTTACTCATTAAACGAAAATCCGCATGATTATACACGGATTTTACTCCCATAAAGGACATGAGCTTATAAAAACCCTGTGCAGTAGTTCGTTTGAAAAAAGAATCCTTTTTTCGATCATTACGCACCCCGTACACAATATCTTTTCCAGAATGAAACAAGTCTACCATCTCTTCTATAACATTTAAATCATCCTGTAAATCTGCATCAATGGATATTGTTACATCACTTAAATCGCTTGCAGCCATTAACCCAGCAAGCAGTGCGTATTGGTGACCAACATTGCCAGCCAGTTTAAGTCCATAAATCAATGGATTTTGTTTGTGATGTTTATCTATTATGGACCAAGTTGCATCCCTACTTCCATCATCCACATATAATACAAAACTATCTTTTGAGATCTTATCTGATTCAATTAACTTTGTAATCACTTTTGTCAATTCAGTGGTCGTGATATCCAACACTTCTTCCTCGTTATAACAAGGAACAACAATTGCTAGTCTATTCATGGAGTTCTCCCTCTATTAAAGTTTTGAAAGAGCCTGTCTTAAGTCCTCTATAATATCGTCTGCATTCT
>CAZWNX010000003.1:52777-58520 GCA_964635395.1 uncultured Lachnospiraceae bacterium | reverse complement strand
GTTTCATATTTACTACTTACATATTCAACATGCTCATTATCCTTTAGATAAAAGTGTTTCGCTTCTTCCATTGCTTTTGGATCATATGTTTTAATTTTGGCGCCAGCAGCTGTAAGCTCGTTGATGATTGTGATAGCGGGAGATTCACGCATGTCATCGGTGTCTGGTTTGAAGGAAAGTCCCCATACGGCAAATGTTTTACCAGTGAGATCCTCGCCAAAGCGATTCTTGATTTTCTTTACCAACACATGTTTTTGACGATTATTGACAGCTTCTACGCTTTCTAGCATGCTAGGTTCATAACCATATTGGTGACTAGTGCGTATGAGAGCCTGCACATCTTTGGGAAAACAGCTTCCACCATACCCGCAGCCAGCATAGATAAAGTGATATCCAATACGTTGATCACTTCCGATTCCACGACGAACTTTATTGACATCAGCACCTACCTTTTCACAAATATTGCTAATTTCATTCATAAAACTGATTTTGGTTGCGAGCATTGCATTGGCAGTATATTTTGTCATCTCCGCACTTGCAATATCCATCAAAATGAAGTTCTCGGTATTGCGCACATAGGGAGTGTACAAATCTTTCATGATTTCAGCGGCTTGTGGATTATCAGTACCAATTACGATTCTGTCAGGGCGCATACAATCTGCAACAGCAGTTCCTTCTTTTAAGAACTCGGGATTCGAGATAACATCGAAGGTTAAGTCACTATTTCTTAAATCGAGTCTGGATTGAATCATTTCGTGAACTTTTTTCGCAGTACCCACAGGGACTGTGGACTTATCAATTACGTACATATGATGTTTCATTCCATCCCCAATGGATTTTGCGACAGAAAGCACATACTGCAAATCAGCACTTCCATCTTCGCCCATTGGAGTTCCAACTGCAATAAAGCAGATGTTAGCATGTTCTAATGCGTCACGAATATCCGTTGTAAATCTTAGGTGACCTAGTTGATAATTATTTTTAACGATTCCTTCGAGTCCGGGTTCATAAATGGGGATAATTCCATTCTTTAAGTTTTCGATTTTTTGTTGATCCACATCGACACACCATACATCATTTCCCATATCTGAAAAACAAGCGCCACTTACCAGACCTACATAACCGGTTCCTACCACTGCTATTTTCATATTTAACCATGCCTTTCTCCAACCTGCAACGTTGTCACACGCATAGAGCTATTGTTTATTTTGACTTTTAACATTTTACTATGCATGGTGAATAAATTCAAGTTAAAGGGACAATAGTTCGTAAAATAAGTGTGGAAATTATTGGGCGTTTGTTCTATACTACCTTTTGTATAGATTAGTTGGCTGATAAAGGGTGAGAACATGGTAATAAATGTATTAGAGTATTTAGAAGAGAATGCGAAATGCGTTCCCAATAAAATAGCATTACAAGATGAGTATATGCAGATTACTTATCAGGAATATATTGGTAAGGCAAAGAGGATTGGCGCTGCCGTAGCATGTGAACTTGGAGCGACGAACCAAGGAATTGTAACGAATCGGGCAATTGTAGTATTAATGGAGCGCAATGTTTTGTCAATACTAGCCTTTATGGGTGTAGTATACAGTGGAAATTTTTATGTTCCGATGGATGTGACAATGCCAATGGATCGAATGAATCTGATTTTTCAAACCTTAGAACCATCGCTTGTGATTGATGCAACAGGGGGTACGAAAGTATCAAAACTGGATTTGGGAGAACGTAAAGTTCATTTAATAAATGATTTTCTGGTTTCGGATGAAGCGGATCATGTTTTGTTGAATCAGGTACGTGAACAAATGATTGATACGGATCCGCTCTATGCAATCTATACGTCTGGATCAACGGGAGTTCCAAAAGGCGTTTTGGTGTCGCATAGATCAGTCATTGATTTGGTAGAGTCTTTCGAGATAGCATTTTCTTTTGATAATAACCTTGTGTTTGGCAATCAGGCGCCGTTTGATTTTGATGTATCCGTAAAAGATATCTATAATGCATTAAAATGTTGTGGTTGCGTTGTAGTACTGCCTAAGAAATTATTTAAAATGCCTAAGTTATTGATTCAATTTATTGAGGATAAGAAAATTAACACCCTCATTTGGGCGGTTTCGGCACTTCGAATTGTGGCTGACTTTAAAACATTTGATAGTGTGCTAGCGCCAGAACTGAAGTATATTATGTTTTCAGGTGAAATCATGCCAGTTTCAGCACTTAATTATTGGCGAGAGCATATATCAAAAGCTAGATTTATTAATCTCTATGGACCAACAGAGATCACATGCAACTGCACTTATTATGAAGTGCTAAAGAATCATGCGGAAGATGAAATTTTGCCAATTGGAAAACCATTTCGAAATACAAGGGTGTTTCTGATGGATTCGCAGAATAAAAAAATTGTTGAACGAGATACGATTGGAGAGATATGCGTTTCTGGAACTTGCCTTGCACTTGGCTACTATAAGAATAAAGAAAAAACGGATGAAGTATTTGTACATAATAGAGAAGTTGAAGGTTATGATTCGAAAATGTACGCAACGGGAGATTTGGGTTATTATAATGCTCATAAAGATCTTGTTTTTGTATCTCGCAAAGATTACCAGATCAAGCATATGGGACACCGTATAGAACTTGGAGAAATTGAAGCATCGTTGAACGCCATGAAAGAATTGGATGTGTCCTGTTGTATTTTTGACGAGTCAAATAAGAAAATAGTCTGTTTTTATCAGGCAAGACAAGAATGCAGAAAGGAAATCATTGAGTATTTATCGAAGAAGTTGCCCAAATATATGTGGCCAAATGTATATCTGTATTATGAAGAGCTTCCAATGAATAAGAATGGTAAAATTGATCGCAAATTACTAAAAGAACTTATACAAAATCAGCAACCTGCTGGTGGAGAGACAAAGTTATGAGACGAATTGGTTCATATGAAGAATATGTATTTGTGTCAAAAGGAATTCGTTTTATAAACAATGGGTATCCGTTCGATCAGATTAAAGATTATATTCAAAGGGGCTGTTTGTATTTTGATGAAACATCTTCAAGACGAATATTCATTTTTATGGAAGATAAATTTTCACAAGTAGTCATCTCTAGAGTACTTGATGCCAAGGAAGATACATCTGTACCAGAGTGTTTTTATGGGCAGCCCCCCAAACCTATGGTCTGCTATTTGATGGATGACAATTCAGAAAAAGAACTTCTGGAAAACTGGGGATTTAAATATGTCTGTACAAGTGAAAAGTATATTCTGGAATTAGTGGACTTGTCGATTCTATTGGGATCCATTCCTGCAGATAAATTGCCAGATCAGCTTCATTTTTGTTTTCAAACTAAAACACAGGAAGAAATAGATCAAATCAGAGCTTTGTGGGAAGATAACTTACCTTTGGTAGAGGTTCCAACGCTATCCAACGAGAGATTTAAACAACTAGAAGAAAAAGAACAGTTATTTTATATAAAAAATGTCGAATCCAATCAGATTATTGCAGCATTTTACTATGATTCACTTCTCAGTACTTCAACCATCCATCATATTGTTGTTCATGAGAATTATAGAAAGAAGCATCTAGCACGTTATTTGTTGATGGTCTGGTTAGTAAAACTGAAGGAAATGAAGTTGAGGAAGGCAGTGTGCTGGATTGAAGAAGAGAACAAAGGTTCAAGAATAACATTTGAGAAGTTCGGATTTACAAAAAGTAATGTGAAGTCGTATCAATATATATTATAACAGGAGGAGTAAGATGGAAGAATTATTGAGGATTATGAGTGAAATTCGCCCGGATTTGAATTTTGAAGTGGAGGAAGAATTAATCGATGACGATTTGCTAGATTCTTTTGATATTATTGCGATTGTAAGTGATGTAAACGAAGAATTTGGAATTGAAATTAATGTAAATGATTTGTTGCCAGAGAATTTCAACTCAGCAAAAGCTTTGTATGAGCTGATTCTTAAAATGCAAAATAGTTAGAGGGATAGAAGGAAATGTCTATTATATCATTTCAGTTTCTTATATTTGCGCTTCTTACCATCGTTATTTATTTCTTGGCTCCGAAGAAGTTGCAATGGTTTGTCCTACTGGGTGCAAATGTATATTTCTACACGCAGGCCAAAGCATTTTATTTGGTTTTCATTGTTGCAAGCACCGTGTTCACTTATTTGGGAGCACTCTCTTTGGAAAAAGTAAGTGCATCTGGAACGAAGAAAGTAAGTGTAGTACAAACAAAAGAGGATAAAAAGAACGTACGTGAGAAAATTGTAGCATTCAAGAAACGAATTTGTTTTATGACAATTGTGTTGGTTATGGGTTCATGGATTGTCCTAAAATACGGCAATTTTTTCATGAATAATGTTGGGATCGTATTAAACAGACTACATGTTTCTTATCAGAAAGATCCAATTACACTATTGCTTCCAATTGGAATTTCGTTCTATACATTTCATGCTGTTGGATATCTCGTAGATATCTATCGGGGGAAATATACTGCCGAAAAAAACGTATTGAAGCTATTTACATTCTTGTCTTATTTTCCCCATATTATTCAGGGTCCGTTTAGTCGATTTGATCATACGGGAATGAGTATCTTACAGGGTCATACATTTTCATATGACCGGTTCTGTAGGGGGTGTTCTAGGATTCTATGGGGCTTCTTTAAAAAATTACTAGTAGCAGATAAAATTGGTATTGCAGTAAACAGTATTTTTGACAACTATCTAGAGTATTCGGGTGTCCATCTATTATTTGCTATGATTGGATACTGCATTCAGTTGTATGCGGATTTTTCGGGTTATATGGATATTGTTTCGGGAGTTTCCACGATTCTCGGAATTGAACTTGCTGAGAACTTTAAACAACCGTTTTTTGCAAAATCCATTGATGAGTTTTGGAGAAGATGGCATATTAGTCTTGGGAAATGGTTCAAAGATTATGTCTTTTATCCAGTATCCATGGGTGCGACAGCTCAAAAAATTGGAAAGTGGTCAAGAAAAAGATTGGGAAATAAAGTGGGAAAATTAGCCCCTGGCTACTTCGCACTCATTTTTGTGTGGACAGCGACAGGTTTGTGGCATGGTGCAAACTGGACTTTTCTTGTTTGGGGATATCTCAATTTATTTGTAATTATCTTATCGATGCAATTGGGGGATGCATATCATTGGTGCAAAGAGAAGCTGAAAATCCAACAGTCTAGTAAGGTTTGGGGGCTGTTTTGTATTGTTAGAACCTTTTTACTAGTATGTTTTTTTCGCTTTTTCTCGGTTCCAGATACATTGAATGATTCGATTTCCATGCTAAAACATGTCGCACTTCAGTTTCACCCACAGGCATTGGTACACCCACTCACATTATTTGCTAAGATGCATAAGCGAGATATTCTAATATGCTTGTTTGGCATGATGTGTATGTTGATTGTGGATATCCTAAATGAAAAAGAAAAATGGGAGAACATCAAAACGAAAACACCTATGCTCATTAGAAACGGAGTGTATGCAATGCTCATAGTAGCCATTATTATGTTTGCCGGAGCCAACAAAGATATTGTAGGAGGGTTTATCTATGCGAATTTTTAGACCTTCTGATATGGATAAAAACGAAAGTAATGAGAATAAGAATCGAAAACGAGTGGCTTCGGTTCTTGTTTTAGTGATTTACCTAATCCTATCCTTTACCATTCTTGGATTCATTGTGGAACCAGTATCGTTTTCCATGTATTATAATCATGACCTGAGAGAAATTTC
>CAZWNX010000003.1:22161-52677 GCA_964635395.1 uncultured Lachnospiraceae bacterium | reverse complement strand
TTCAAAATGGGAATGTTAGAGTTCTAGGAGGGGGAACATTTAGCCGAGAGAATATTGATGAAAGAGAAGTGGCCTATTTGGAAAAAATCGTCGAATTGTGCGAAAAAGAGGGGGTTAAACTGCACCTAGTAACGGGACCAACAACACTCATGAGAATGTATAAGGTAAAGAATTATCAAGATGCGACAGACTATTATGCGGAGTTTGCAAAGGAACATGGTATAATCTATCACAATTTGAATTTCTTAAAAAACCGTGAAGAGTTTCTTCCAGACTCTAAAATGCAGGATGCTAATCATGTAAACGGAGAAGGAGCGCAGATTATCAGTGATAGATACGCGAAGATCCTGAAGGAGGATATGAAGGGTGAGGATACAAGCGCTTATTTCTACTCAAACTTTGAAAAACTTAAGAAGGATATCCACCGTGTTGTCGCAGTAGAAGCATCCATTGCAAGAAGTAAAGATACACTGCGGTTTGTTATGAATAGTCTTCAATCAGAGGGGGTTGTTCCTTATTACAAAGCTGAGATTTCTACGGATGGAGGAAAAACCTACAAAGTCCTTGTTTTTTGGACCAAGGAAAAAAGATTTGAAAAAGATATCTCGGTGAGTGGACCGTATCAAATCCGTGTTTGGGCAAAAACTGGGTATGCGAATGAAATAAAAGCTTACCAGGTTTATAAATTTAAAAGCTAAAAGTAGGTTTTGAGGAATAAGAACTTTTGCAATAAATCGTCCGAATTTCAAGATGGGAAACAGTATGCAATTTAATGTGAAGGGAGATTCATTATGCAATTCAATACTTTCGTTTATTCATTGGCTTTTTTGCCGATAACGATAATAGGATATTTTATTATAAATAAGTTCAATTATTTGGCCTCAAAAATATTTTTGGTAGCAGCATCAATGCTTTTTTATGCCTATGTTGGGATGCCTGCATTTCGATGGCTAATTATTAGCATAGTGCTAAATTATAGTATTGTTTTGATTCTTAAGAAAATACGAAGAAAAGATATTTTATGGATAGGAATTATTCTTAATATAGTTCTTCTATTTTATTTCAAATATACGAATTTCTCTTTAAATACTATCAATGATTTATTTCATAAGAATATTGTGGCGATGGATATTATTATGCCATTAGGTATTAGCTTTTTAACATTTCAACAGATTTCATATTTAGTAGATTCTTATAGGAATGAAACATCAAATCATTCACTTTTGGACTATATTCTTTATGTTACATTTTTTCCTAAAATACTAATGGGACCAATCGTAAAACAATCAGATTTAATTCCACAGTTCCATAATGAGACTAAGAGATACGCATCAACAGAAAACTTAATCAATGGTATACAGATGTTTACGATTGGTATGTTTAAAAAAGTAATATTGGCAGATACATTTTCAAGAGCAGTAATGTGGGCTTGGGACTTGGGTGATTTTGGTCATATTACAGCAATGGATGCAATTTTGGTGATAGTAGCATACACTTTTCAAATATACTTCGATTTTAGCGGATACAGTGATATGGCAATTGCATCGGCTACAATGTTGAATATAAAGCTTCCAATGAATTTTGATTCTCCATATAAGGCATATTCCATTCGTGATTTTTGGAAACGCTGGCATATGTCATTAACCCAATTTTTGACGGATTATATCTACATACCACTGGGTGGAAGTAAAAAGGGGACGATTCGAACGTACGCAAATACGATGATAGTTTTTCTTATATCGGGCATTTGGCATGGAGCAAATTGGACGTTTATTTTATGGGGAATCTTACATGGTGCATTGAGTGTTTTTGATAGGTTAACTGAAAAGTATAGTAAGAATGTCCATTCAGCGCTTCGTTGGATGTGTACTTTCGTTGCAGTAAGTATTTTGTGGTTTCTTTTTCGATCAACAAGTATTACCGATTGGAAGATTGGAATGTACCACATACTTGCATTTCAGGACACGGCGATAAGTGATGGTCTTATTAACGCATTTATTCTGCCTGAAACAGGAATGTTAACACGAGTTCTCTTTCTTGGGAAATTAAATGAAAGTATTAGAGGGTTTTGGATGCTGCTATTTTACACGATGGCGTTCATATTGTGCCTTGGATTTGAAAATTCATACAGAATGAAGCAAAAGAACAATGTAATCAACGCTGTTTTTTATGCTTTGTTGTTCTTTTTCACATTAACTTGTATTGGTACTGAATCTGTATTCGTTTATTTCGATTTTTAAAGGAGGAGGTTGCAATGAAAAATAATAGATGGCTGCTGACATTTGCATTGGTAACAGTGACTGTGATATTTTTAGTTAGCATAATAACAGCATATGTAGATCCGTATATGCATTTTCATAAACCATTAACAGATCAGTTTTATTATAGTCTGAATAATCAGAGAAGTCAGAATGATGGAATTGTCAAACAATTTGATTATGATACTCTAATAACAGGAACTTCAATGGTAGAGAATTTCAGGACCTCAGAAGCAGATAAAATATTTGAGTGTCATTCAATTAAAGTTCCATACTTTGGCGGTTCTTTCAAGGAGACAAATGATATTTTAAAAATAGCGTTACACGAGAATCAAAATATAAAATATGTAATTCGAGGACTTGACCAATCTAAGTTTATTGACGATAAAGAACGAATGAGATATGAACTTGGAAAATATCCAACATATCTATATGATAAGAATCCGTTTAATGATGTTGAATATCTTCTGAATAGAGATGTTCTTTATACGCGTGTTATGAGTATGATAAAAAATGCAATGCTCGGAGAACCAGCAGGAATAACAAGTTTTGATTCATATTCAAATTGGATGTCAGCGCATACTTTTGGAAAAGAAACAGTTCTTAAAACTGTGTTTTCAAATGAAGACGATAGATTTAAAGATGGTGAGCAGACGGAAAAACTTACTGATGCTGAGCGCAAGACAATTCATGGAAATGTTAAACAAAACATTACTCATCTTGCGGATGAATACCCGGATACTACCTTTTACTATTTTTTAACACCATACAGCGCGGCTTATTGGGGACAATTGAAACAAAGTGGCACTCTAATTAAGCAAATTGAAGTTGAAAAGTATGCACTTTCGTTAATTGTTCAACACGAGAACATTCATATTTTTGGTTGGAATCGTTTCGATTTATTGGACGACCTCAATAACTATAAGGATCCTACACACTATGGTGACTGGATAAACTCGTGGATTCTTTCAGAAATGAGGCGGAACTCTGGAAGAATAACACAGGACAATTATCAAGATTACATTAAGGAGTTGCAAAATCATTATATGAATTTTGATTTCAACACACTCTTTGAGCAGATAGATAATGAATCTGATTATTATAATTCGGGACTCTTAAATGTAGAAATTTCGGGAAGAGAGCCAATTGTAATAGATCGTTCGCTTATTGCTTCAGCAGAAATGAAAAATGCAAATGTTGTTACTGATCAATTTAATGGTGCAGATGGAATAGAGTGCTATGGGACTATGACAAGAGATAATTCGTCTAATACTGTTGAAACATCAATGCTAAATGGAGATTATTGTGGATTAAAATTTATGATTGATGTTACGGACTGTCGTGCACTAACATTTTATGGAAAAAAAGTTTTGGGTTGTGGTCAGCCAACGGTAAGTGTGTATGATAGTAAGGGGAAATTACTCAAAAAATTATCACTATCATATAACGATTTAGATAACGAATGGCACCAGTATTTGGTTAAACTCAATGGTGTATATGGAAATGTGACAATTATCATGAATGGAGGGTATACAGAAAATTCTGGGCCTGCTAATTCAAAATATATTTTTAGTAACATAATTCTATATTGAAAAAATAGCAAAAGTGTTGCTCGCTTGACAAGAGAAGGTGATAACGGTATACTGATACTGCTGTTCGATTTTCGAACTAACCATGTTTTAGCAAGTTATGTTTTATATTTACATGAAAGAGGAGTTAATTTGGATAGTACAAAAAGTTTTTTCCCAGATAATGAATATACGATAATGCTTGAAATAGCTGAGAATGCAAACTTAACACAGCGCGAACTATCAAAAAAGTTAGGCGTTTCTGTAAGTACAGTGAATGTACTGATGAATAAAATGATTCGGGAAGGCCTAGTGAAAATGACACAGGTCTCATCAAAACAAGTGCTATATATGTTGACACCTATCGGTGTGATGGAAAAGGCAAAAAAAACTGTGAGATATTTAAAAGTTCACTATGAAGCGATTTATCAAATGAAAGAAAAGTTGAAAGTCATTCTAGAAGATTTGGTTTTGCAGCACGATGCAATATTATTATTAATGCCAAATGATGAAATGAGTGAGATCATTGGAATTGTAATACATGAATTTATTGTTAAGCATACGGATTCCAACATTTTAGTTATTGAAGCAAATAACATAGATTGTGTAAAGGATTATAGTTATCCGGCAGTATTACATATGTCTGCGGAAGAAGACGTTTTAAACAAATGTTCAGAATATACAAAAGTAAAAATTATTAACCTGTCTGAGCGTTTGTAATTATTTATAGTACATAATACACAGGGTATATGTGACTGCGGGGGCTGTGGTTGTTGAAAATATAGCTGAACAGGGGTCATACATTGCCATTCTGATAGGGAGAGTTAGCAGATGAACGTATTATTTCTAACATTACTAGATTTTTCTTCGATTGACGATAATGGAATATATACAGATTTAATGCGTGAGTTCGTTAAAGAAGGTCATGATTTATATATTGTTTCTCCGACAGAAAAAAGAAAGAATGAGCCAACAAGATCAATTGATAAAGGCAAAGTTAGAATATTGAAGATTCAGATTGGAAATACGCAAAAAACGAATTTGATAGAAAAGGGATTTTCTACATTAACGCTTGAGTCAAAGTTTAAGTCTGGAATAATAAAGTATTTTGCAGATGTGAAATTTGATTTTGTTTTATACTCAACACCACCGATTACACTTCAAAAGGCAGTTGAGTTTGTAAAACAAAGAGATCAAGCTAAAACATATTTACTTCTTAAGGATATATTTCCACAGAATGCTGTTGATTTGGGGATGCTTAAGACTTCAGGTGTGAAAAGCTTAATATATAAGTTTTTTAGGGATAAAGAAGAACGATTATATAGGATTTCTGATTATATAGGATGCATGTCGAATGCAAATGTTGAGTTTCTTTTGAAACACAACACATCTATAAAGAGTGAAGTTGTGGAAGTATGCCCAAATTGCATTGAACCAATAGATGTGAATAAATTTGAACAAGGAACAAATCAAATTAGGGAGAAATATAATCTGCCTATAGATAAGACGATTTTTATATATGGCGGAAATTTAGGTAAGCCACAGGGAATAGATTTTTTAATTGAATGTATAAAAGCGAATGAGAATAATGAACAATCCTACTTTTTAATTATTGGCTCGGGAACTGAGTTTGGAAAACTAGAGCGCTTTTTTAACACAGAAAATCCTAAGAATGCTAAGCTGCTTAGGCAGTTGCCAAAGAATGATTATGAAGATTTAGCTAATTGTTGCGATGTAGGCCTGATATTTCTTGATAAAAGATTTACAATTCCCAATTTCCCATCCAGGTTGCTTTCTTATATGCAAGCTTCAATGCCAGTTTTGGCGGCAACTGATGCGAATACGGATATTGGTGAAGTCATTGCAAAGGGTAACTTTGGTTATTGGTGTGAAAGTGTTGAGGCCGATACATTTAATCAATTAGTTAGCACATTATGTGATAAAGATTTAAGAATATTGTTAGGAAAAAATGCTAGATATTATCTAGAAAATAATTATACGGCAAGACATTCATACGAGATAATAATGGAACATTTCAACATAATGGAAAAGAGGTAGTGCATGTTTACGAATAAAACTTTACTAATAACGGGTGGAACGGGATCTTTTGGTAATGCCGTAATGAAAAGATTTTTAGATACGGATATAAAAGAAATTCGTATTTTTTCGCGTGACGAGAAGAAACAAGACGATATGAGAAAATATTATAAAAATGATAAATTAAAGTTTTATATTGGAGATGTAAGAGACCTTGCTAGTGTTAAGAATGGAATGTATGGTGTGGATTATATTTTTCATGCGGCTGCCCTTAAACAGGTACCTTCTTGTGAATTCTTTCCCCTCGAAGCGGTAAAGACCAATGTTCTTGGAACAGATAATGTTCTTACGGGTGCAATAGAAATGGGCGTTAAAAAAGTAATTTGCCTTTCGACAGATAAAGCAGCTTATCCCATAAATGCAATGGGAATTTCCAAGGCTATGATGGAGAAGGTATTCGTGGCGAAAGCGAAAACGGTAGATTCTGAGAAAACCCTCATTTGTGGAACTCGATATGGAAATGTTATGGCTTCAAGAGGTTCGGTTATTCCGTTGTTTATTGAGCAAATTAAGAATGGACAGCCATTAACCGTGACAGATCCAAGTATGACGAGATTTCTAATGAGTCTAGAAGAGGCGGTCGAGCTTGTTGTATTTGCATTTCAGAATGCTGAGGCCGGTGATATTATGGTCCAGAAGTCACCTGCTTCAACGATAGGGGAGCTAGCACAAGCAATTAAAGAGCTCTTTAGAGCAGATAATGAAATTAGGGTTATCGGAACTCGTCATGGAGAAAAGCTTTATGAAACACTACTTACAAAAGAAGAGCATGTAGTTGCAAAAGACATGGGTGGATTCTATAGGGTACCCGCTGATAAGAGAGATTTAAACTATGATAAATACTATGTTGAAGGGGATCAAAAGCTTTTACTTGAAGATGAGTATACTTCTCACAATACGGAAAGGCTAAATATACAACAGATTAAAGATAAGTTATTACAGCTTGATTATGTAAGGGAACAATTGGAAAGTTGGGACAGACAATGAAAATTTTAGTCACAGGGGCAAAGGGCTTCATTGGGAAAAACTTAATAGCGGAGCTGAATAATAGAAATTACAATGATGTTTTTGAGTTTGACACAGATTCTAATCCTTCTTTACTGGATGAGTTCTGTAAAGAGGCGGACTTTGTATTTCATCTTGCAGGGGTAAACCGCCCGCAAGTACAATCAGAGTTTATGGAAGGCAACTATGGTTTTACCAACAAGCTATTAGATTTTCTTAAGAAACATAATAATACATGCCCTGTAATGATTTCGTCCTCTGTCCAAGCCGAGTTAGACAATCTGTATGGTGAAAGTAAGAAGGCTGGAGAAGATGTCTTGTTTGCTCACGGTCAAGAAACTGGATCTAAAGTGCTTGTTTACAGATTTCCAAATGTTTTTGGAAAGTGGTGCAGACCAAACTATAATAGTGCAGTGGCTACGTTCTGTCATAATGTTGCACATGATTTACCGATTCAAGTGAATGATTCAAGCGTTGAGATGAGTCTTGTTTACATAGATGATGTGGTTGACGAGCTAATAAATGCATTACAAGGAAAAGAAAATATCGTTGGATCATTTTGCGAAGTTCCTGTGGTACATAGGATAACACTTGGTGAAATAGTAGATTTGATTTACTCGTTTAAGAATAGTAGAGAAGATAAATCAGTGCCAAACATGTTGTGTACATTTACAAAAAAACTCTACAGTACATATTTAAGCTACTTACCAGAAAAAAAATTCTGCTATGATTTGAAGATGAATGTGGATGAAAGAGGATCTTTTACAGAATTTATCAAAACGCCGGATCGCGGTCAAGTTTCAGTCAATATATCAAAGCCAGGAATTACGAAGGGCAATCACTGGCATCACACAAAAAACGAAAAATTTCTTGTTGTCAGTGGCAAGGGAGTTATTCGTTTTAGGAGAATAGATTCTAATGAAGTCATAGAGTATTTCGTAAGTGATGACAAATTGGAAGTTGTTGATATACCAACTGGATTTACTCACAATATTGAAAATCTAGGACATGTAGATATGGTCACAATTATGTGGGCTAATGAGTCATTTGATCCCGAAAAACCGGACACGTATTATTTGGAGGTATAGTTCATGAAGAAATTAAAAGTAATGACAGTCGTTGGGACTAGGCCAGAAATCATTAGGCTGTCAGCTGTCATAACTAAATTAGATGAGTCAGAAGCGATAGACCATATTCTTGTTCATACAGGACAAAACTATGACTATGAACTTAATGAAGTTTTCTTTAATGACTTCAACTTAAAAAAGCCGGACTATTTTCTTGACGCAGCAACTGGAAATGCAGTAGAAACGATAGGGAACATTTTGGTAAAGATTGATCCAATTCTTGAAGAAGAGAAGCCGGATGCATTTTTGGTGCTTGGAGATACAAATAGTTGTCTAAGTGCAATCGCTGCCAAAAGAAGACATATTCCAATCTTCCATATGGAAGCTGGTAATAGATGCTTTGATCAAAGAGTGCCAGAAGAGACAAATAGAAAAATGGTAGATCATACTGCCGACATTAACCTGACCTATAGCGATATCGCACGCGAGTATCTAATGAGAGAAGGAATTCCAGCAGATAGAGTTATTAAAACCGGTAGTCCGATGTTTGAAGTTCTCAAATTAAGAAAAGACGATATTGAGAAGTCGGATGTACTAAAGCGGTTAGGACTTGAAGCAGACAAATATTTTGTTGTATCAGCTCATAGGGAAGAAAACATTAATTCGGATCAAAACTTTATGGATTTAGTAGAGACTTTAAATGCAATCGCTGAAACATATCAAATACCTCTGATCGTAAGTACACATCCAAGAACTAAAAAAATGATTGAAGCGAAAGGTATTGAGTTTAATCCATTGGTAAAGACCATGAAGCCACTTGGTTTTCATGACTATGTTAAGCTTCAAAAATATGCCAAGGTTGTTTTAAGTGATAGTGGAACGATAAGTGAAGAATCGTCAATCCTAGGGTTTAAGGCACTTAATATTAGACAAGCACATGAGAGGCCAGAGGCGATGGAAGAGGCAGCCGTTATGATGGTTGGACTTAAGAAAGAAAGAATTCTTCAGGGGTTAGAAATACTTGAAATACAAGAAAAAGATACATTGAGGTTGGTTTCGGACTATAGTATGCCGAATGTGTCGGATAAAGTGTTGAGGATTATTTTGTCATATACAGATTATGTTAATAGAGTGGTTTGGGGGAGATAAGATATGACTGAGAAGGATTTGAGGGTGCTGCTCATATCACCATTACCACCACCTGCGGGTGGAATTGCGACATGGACTGAACAATACATTCAGTGGACAAAAAATAGAAAAATTAACATTGATATTGTCAATTCGGCTGTCATTGGAAGAAGAGCACAAAAGATAAATTCGAACACAAATTTCTTGGAAGAGATAGAAAGAACGAAGAGTATCGTAAAAGAACTAAGAACGAAGATTGATAAGTTCAAACCCCAAATAATTCATCTAAACACTCCGTGCGGAAAATTTGGAATAGTTAGAGATTTTATATGTGCTCAAATTGCGATAAAGAACGGTGTGAAACTAATAGTTCATTATAGATGTAATATCGAAGATCAAGTGCATAAAAGTTTCGTATCAAGATTTTTTTTGAAGAGATTGTCCAATATTGCAGACTTAAATCTAGTTTTAAATAGTTCTTCAAGCCAATATTTAATGCAAGGAAATCAGAGGAACAGTATATTAATTGCTAATTTTATTAATGAGAGTTTTGCGTTGGATAGAAGTAAAAGTATCACTACCGACATTAAGATCATATCATTTGTTGGCCATGTTCAGCGAGCGAAAGGCATTTTAGAAATCATTCATGCAGCAAAAGAGTTGCCGGAAATCACATTTAAAATAGCGGGCCCGATATCAGGTGAGATTAGTAAAATTGAAAAACCCAAAAACATGGTTTTTCTGGGTGTACTCTCTAAACAAGAGGTTAAGATTTTGTTACAGGAATCCGACCTTTTTCTATTTCCTACGTATACGGAAGGATTTGCAAACGCGTTACTTGAAGCTATGGCTGTTGGGCTACCCATTATAACGACCCCCGTTGGTGCGAATGTTGACATGTTAGAATCCATGGGGGGGGTAATCGTAGAGGTGGGTAATTCGAAAGACATCGTAGATGCAATTTACAGTATAAAGAGTCCGGTTGATAGAACAAGAATGTCAGAATGGAACTTAAATAAAGTTAAAAACGAGTACACAATAGACAAAGTTATGGAGAAATTGATGCTAATTTATTTAAACGAATTGAGCAAATAAAATGAGGTGGCAAATATATGAATTTATTTGATAAAATTAATAACAGAGAAGAAAAAATTTCACTCGTAGGGCTTGGTTATGTTGGTATGCCAATTGCAGTAGCTTTTGCTAAAAAGGTGGATGTAATTGGATTTGATATTAGTGCAGAGAAGGTTGCGTTGTATAATAGTGGAATCGATCCAACGAAAGAAGTCGGAGATGTTGTAATAAAAGAGACAACTGTAGAATTTACAGCAGATGAAAGTAAACTTAGGGAAGCAAAGTTTCATATTGTTGCAGTTCCAACTCCAGTAAATGCCGATCATACACCAGACTTAAAACCCGTAGAATCAGCAAGTAAAACGCTTGGTAGAAACCTTACAAAAGGATCTATTGTTGTATTTGAATCAACTGTTTATCCAGGTGTAACGGAAGATATCTGTATTCCGATTCTTGAAAAAGAATCCGGAATGAAATGTGGTGAAGATTTTAAAGTGGGATACTCTCCAGAGAGAATCAATCCTGGTGATAAAGTACATCGACTCGAAACCATTGTAAAAGTTGTGTCGGGAATGGATGAAGAGGCGTTGGATATTATCGCGAAAGTGTATGAACTTGTGGTCGATGCAGGAGTACATAGAGCGGAGTCAATAAAGGTGGCTGAAGCCGCAAAGGTTATTGAAAACTCGCAAAGAGATATTAATATAGCCTTTATGAATGAACTCTCTATTATTTTCAATAAAATGGGAATTGATACAAAGGCTGTTCTGAAAGCTGCTAGTACTAAGTGGAATTTTTTAAACTTTTCCCCAGGACTAGTTGGTGGTCACTGTATTGGGGTAGATCCTTACTACCTTACATATAAAGCTGAGCAATTAGGATATCATTCACAGATCATCTTATCAGGAAGAAGAATCAATGATGATATGGGCAAGTATGTAGTTGAGAATTTAATTAAAAACCTCATTAAAGCGGATATACCGGTTAAAGAAGCAAAAGTGGCAATCTTAGGATTTGCATTTAAAGAAAACTGCCCTGATACGAGAAATACAAGGGTTATTGATATTGTAAATGAATTAAAAGAATACGGAATCAGTCCTGTGATTGCTGATTCGCAAGCGGATGCTGCAGATGCGAAACATGAATATGGTATTGTTTTTGACTCGGTAGAAGATATTAAAGGTATGGATGCCATTATTGTTGCAGTTGGACATGACCAGTTCTTAAAATTCACGCAGAAAGACTTCGATAAAATGTTTAATGAAGGGGATAATGAGGGTAAAGTATTACTAGATATTAAAGGGTTATTAGATAGAAGCGAGTATGAAGCAGCAGGTTATAGGTATTGGAGATTGTAGAGAAAGGAAGTGATTATCATGGGTTATGAAAATATAGAATTTAGAAAAAACAGTGTGTTTCTCGTGACGGGTGGAGCTGGTTTTATTGGGTCAAACTTGTGCGAAGTTTTGTTGGATAAAGGGTATATAGTTAGATGCCTAGATAATCTTTCTAATGGAAAACAAGCCAATGTTGATTTATTCATTGATAATCCTAATTATACGTTTATAAAAGGAGATATTAAAGATTTAGATACATGTATGAAGGCCTGTGAAGGGGTAGATTTCGTACTTAATCAAGCTGCTTGGGGAAGTGTTCCGAGAAGTATTGAGATGCCCTTATTATATGAAGAAATAAATATTAAGGGAACGCTTAACATGATGGAAGCCGCTAGACAAAATGGAGTAAAGAAGTTTGTCTATGCTTCTAGTTCTTCGGTTTATGGTGATGAATCAAACCTTCCCAAACAAGAAGGTAGGGAGGGAAACTTACTATCGCCATATGCGTTAACTAAAATGGTTGATGAAGAATATGGTAAAATGTACTCGAAACTTTACGGATTAGATACTTATGGATTGAGATACTTTAATGTATTTGGTAGACGTCAAGACCCGAATGGTGATTATGCTGCGGTTATTCCCAAGTTTATTAAGCAATTACTTAGGAATGAGCCGCCAACAATAAATGGGGATGGAAAGCAAAGCAGAGACTTTACATATATTGAGAATGTTATTGAAGCAAATCTTAGAGCATGCAATGCATCTTCTGAATTTGCAGGGGAGGCGTTCAATATTGCTTATGGCGGTAGAGAGTATTTGATTGATGTATATAATTCTCTTTGTAAAGCGCTTGGAAAAGATATTGAACCGGTTTTTGGACCAGATCGAAAAGGTGATATAAAACATAGTAATGCTGATATCAGCAAAGCCAAAGATATGCTTGGATATGAACCAAGTTGGAGCTTTGAAAAAGGTATTGAAGCAGCAATAGAATGGTATAAATCCGATTTTGCTTAGGGAAATAGGGATGACAGTGTTCTTTGTAAAATGGATAAGTCAATAGAGGTGTTGAGTGAAAAATAAAATCATGTTCTTTTTGCCGTCTTTGAAAGTAGGGGGGGCGGAAAGAACAATTGTAAATTTAATAAGAAATATTGATAGTGATATTTTTGAGATTACGTTAGTTCTAGCATATGAAGAAAAAGTTGAAAATGGATATTTAAATCTAATACCATCCTATGTGAAAGTGATATACTTAAAGAGTACAAAGTTAAGGTATGCTGTTGTTAGACTGGCTAAAATGATAAGAAAAATGAACCCTGATTTGATATTTAGTACGATAAATGGAGCTAACATTATTGTGTTTTTAGCAAATTTGATCAGTTTCAATCGCAAGCCAATAATTCTTCGAGAATCAACAAATTTATCCCAAGTGATAGGAAACTCAAAAATCAAAAGAATTCTGACTAAGTATTGTTACAATAATGCATCTCGCATTATTTCGCTTTCATATGGTGTAAAAGAAGATTTGGTTAAAAATCTAAACATAGACACCAACAATATTTCAGTAATCTATAATCCAGTAGAAGTAGATAGTATTAATGAGCTAAAAAGGCAAGATGTGGAAGAAATACAAACAATTCCAATGGAGAAAGTGATTGTAGCTGTAGGTAGATTGGTAGATGCTAAAGGATATGATACTTTACTGAAGGCCTTCTCAATAATCCTTAATAAAGGCATTAATGCGCGATTGATTATTGTTGGAGAAGGGGATAATGAAAAGATTATTTTAGAATTAATGAATCAACTTAATTTAGAAAACAAAGTTGATTTAGTAGGTTATCAAGAAAATCCATACAAATTTATGAATATTGCAGATTTGTTTGTATTAGCTTCTGTTAGAGAAGGATTTGGGCATGTATTGGTAGAAGCAATGGCGGTTGGGATACCGGTAATAGCGACAAGATGTTCTGGGCCAATGGAAATTCTTGAAAACGGCGAGCATGGAATAATGGTAGATATTGGTGATTATAATGCCATTGCTTTAAATGCGATGTGTATTCTAGAAGATGAAAAAGAAAGAACAGAATGGATTAAAAAGGGTATGACGAGAGCAAAAGAGTTTGACGCAAAGTACATCGTAAAATTGTATGAGCAGCTATTTTTAGACTATAGTAATAACTCAATATTTACCGAACGAGAAAGAACGTTATAAGAACTAAATACAAAGTGAATACTAAAGGAATGCGGTAAAATGTCAGATAAAATTACAAATAAACAAATCTTTTCTTCGCTTATATGGAAAATGATGGAGCGAGGTGGAGTACAAGGGGTTAGCTTCCTGGTTTCAATTATTTTAGCGCGATTATTATCTACTGAAGAATATGGTATTATCGCTCTAGTTACAGTTTTTATAACACTAGCAAATGTATTTGTTCAGACGGGTTTTAATACAGCACTTATACATAAGAAACAAGTGGATGAGACGGATTTTTCTACAATTTTTTACGCCAGTTTATTGATAGCTACAGTCTTATACATTGTCTTGTTTTTAACAGCTCCTTTGATTGCGCGTTTCTATAATCAGCCCGAGCTAGAGCCTGTGATTAAAGTATTGTCTGTTATTCTATTTTTGGGTGCTGTAAATTCAGTCCAGATAGCTTATGTTTCGCGTAATATGATGTTTAAAAAACTGTTCTATAGCAGTTTGGGTGCTGTCATTGCTTCAAGCATAATGGGTGTTGCTTTAGCGTACTTAGGATACGGTGTATGGGCTTTGGTTGGACAACAGATTACGAGTTATTTTTTTACAACATTAATAATGTGGTTCTCGGTTAAGTGGAGACCCAAGCTTTTGTTTTCGTTTAAAAAATTAAAGGGCTTATTGTCATATGGATGGAAGATTCTGATGGCAGCTTTAATAGATGCGCTATATTTAGATTTAAGGAGTCTTATTATTGGTAAAATATTCAGTTCTCAGATATTAGGATATCATAATAGAGGAAAACAATTCCCTACAGTCATTGTTAATAATATTGATGGATCAATCCAATCGGTTATGTTGCCAACTTATTCAGCTCATCAGAATGATAGAAAACGTGTAAAAAGCATTATGAAAAGGTCCATTTCTACTAGTTCCTTCATAGTATTTCCACTTATGACAGGATTGGCGATTGTCGCTGAGTCTTTGGTGAAATTAGTCTTAACAGATAAGTGGTTGCCATGTGTGCCATTTATGCAAATCTATTGTATAGTGTATGCGATCAGACCACTACTTACGGCAAATGTACAAGCAATAAAAGGATTAGGATATAGTGGTACGTTCTTAAAGATAGAAATTGCTAATAAAATTTTGGGAATTGTTGTTTTGGCTGTTAGTATTCCATTTGGAGTTTTGTCTATTACCTGGGGAGTTTTAATTACAAATATGCTCTCGGCGTTTCTGTATTCATATCCAAACACCAAATTATTGGGCTACAAATTCAGTGAAATGTTGAAGGATATTACACCAGCGTTTATGTTATCTCTTATTATGGCAATTTTAATTAATTTTATTAATTATGTTCATATACCTACGATTTGGATTATGTTCTTACAAGTAGTTGCTGGTGGTATAATATATATTGCGTTAGCGTGGTTATTAAAAATTGAAGTATTCTTTTATTTATTGAATATACTTAAAGGATTTAGAAAAAAGAGTGATAGCGTTAGAAAGTGATTTTGGATTTCATTTCAGCTTAACAATGTACTTCCGCTATATGTGCAGATGTAATGGTGGTTCTTTTATCACAAGCTAAAAGTAGGTTTTCTTGAAATGAAAGGCTGTTTATGATACAATTACCGATGATTATGTAAAAAATAGAAAAAATTAGATTTAGAAATTACTATATTTATGAGGAGATTTAAATGAAAACATATTTAGTGACAGGCGGAGCAGGTTTTATTGGATCAAATTATATTCATTATATGTTTGAGAAATATGGTGACAAAATCCAAATCATCAACGTGGATGCATTGACGTATGCGGGTAATCTTGAGAACCTTAAAAATGTTGAAAAACTTACAAACTATACCTTTGTAAAAGCAGATATTACAGACAAAGCAGCAATTTCCAAAGTGTTTGCGGAGTATGATATTGACAGAGTTGTTCATTTTGCAGCGGAAAGTCATGTTGATCGTAGTATTAAGAACCCAGAAGTGTTTGTTACCACCAATGTATTAGGAACCCTGGTAATGTTAAATTGTGCCAAAGATGCATGGGAACTTGAAGATGGTTCTTTTAAAGAGGGTAAGAAATTCCTACATGTATCAACGGATGAAGTATATGGATCTCTTGAGAATGAGGGAGAGTTTTTCTATGAAACAACTCCATATGATCCACATAGTCCATATTCTGCTTCAAAAGCTAGTTCGGATATGCTTGTTAAAGCCTATATGGATACCTATCGCTTTCCAGCAAATATAACAAATTGCAGCAATAATTATGGACCTTATCAGTTCCCTGAAAAATTAATTCCACTCATTATTAATAATGCATTATCAGGTAAGAATCTTCCGGTATATGGAGATGGAAAAAATGTTCGTGACTGGTTATATGTAAAAGACCACGCCAAGGCAATTGACATGGTTCAAGAGCAGGGCAGACTATTTGAAACCTATAATATTGGGGGACATAACGAAAAACAGAATATTGAAATTATCAATATCATTCTAGATACTCTACAGGAAATGTTATCAGATAGTGATCCAAGGAAACAGAAAGTTACTAAAGATTTAATTACCTATGTGGAAGACCGTAAAGGACATGATCGTAGATATGCAATTGCTCCTGACAAAATCAAGGCAGAGATTGGCTGGGAACCAGAGACCATGTTTGCAGAAGGTATTAAGCTTACAATCCAATGGTTTTTTGAAAATGAAGACTGGATGGAACAGGTAACAAGCGGTGATTACCAAAATTATTATCAACAGATGTACAAGTAATTTTGATGGGGAGGTTTATACCTTCCCATTCGGCACGTTTTAAAAAAGAATCTTTTTGAAGGGAGAACAAGATGAAAGGTATTATTTTAGCAGGGGGATCTGGAACCAGATTGTACCCATTAACCAAAGCAATCTCAAAGCAGATCATGCCCATATATGATAAACCAATGATTTACTATCCTTTATCAACATTAATGCTGGCAGGAATCAGAGAGGTTTTGATTATTTCTACACCAAGAGATTTGCCAGTATTTGAAGAACTATTTGGAACGGGAGAGCAATTAGGAATGAAGTTTTCCTATGCAGTTCAGGAAACACCAAGAGGTCTTGCAGATGCATTTATTATTGGCGCAGTTTTTATTGGGAAAGACTCTGTTGCACTTGTGTTAGGGGATAATATTTTCTACGGACAAAGTTTCTCTAAGACACTTCGAAAAGTTGCTCAGTCAGAACGTGGTGCTACGATTTTTGGCTATTATGTAAGAGATCCTAGAGAATATGGCGTGGTTGAATTTAATGAAGATGGTGTGGTCTTATCCATTGAAGAAAAGCCAGAACATCCAAAAAGTAATTATGCAGTTCCAGGGTTATATTTTTATGACAACGATGTAGTTGAGATTGCAAAGAATGTAAAGCCATCACATCGTGGTGAAATTGAAATAACAAGTATTAACAATGAATATTTAAGACGTGGAGATTTGCGCGTGGAGACACTTGGACGCGGATTTGCATGGCTTGATACAGGAAATCACGATTCACTGTTAGATGCACAGGATTTTGTTGCTGCTTTTCAAAAAAGACAGGGATTATACATCTCTTGTATTGAAGAAATCGCATACAATAAGGGATTTATTACCAAGGATCAGTTGTTAGAACTAGCGAAACCGTTAATGAAAACAGAGTATGGCCAATATTTGGTTGAGGTTGCGAATGGACTCTAAATTTAAAAGGCAGGTAATTCTATCTGTTATTTTAATCTTTATAGTAATGCTGTTTGTAGTGGGATTTTTAAATGCAAAGCAAATCAGGGATAAATTCTTTTCACCAAAAGCAAATCAATCGACAAATAGTGAAATGGAAAATGATGAAGCGGCAGGAACGAATGAAACAACCCAGGAAAACGATGATGTAGTGGAGAAATTTTCACTGAATCCGAAAAGGGACCCCTATGCGTTTCATAAGGACGCAGACTTTTTTGAAACAGAAGCAGACTATGAGCAGACGAGCGAGCATAAGCTTAGTCTGATGATTTCTTCGGTTGAAAAAGATCTTCGAATCATGGTTGTAGACGAAACACAGGAACCAGTTATGGGAGAGGGATTTTACGTATCCCTTCGTGGAAAGAATTCGTCTCAAAAAGAAGTTGAATTTTATAAAGACCTAGATCAAGATGGTGCCATCTATATTGGAGACTTAAAGAGTGGGGATTACTATGTCATGCTGAAGGCTCAAAAAGGGTACCAAGTAGATGACGAGGAGCAGCTCGTAAAGGTAAAAGAAAAAGTAACTTATCAGCCAATCGAAGACATTTCATTTATGGTTAAATCGGAAGATGACATTGACCCTTCCGTGGAAGATACAAGGGAAAATGCTGCCAGCAAAGAGATATTTGAAGGCGAAATAAAGGAATTGTTTACGAAAGAGCGCCTTACGGATGATAAGGCCATATTAGGAATTGATGTTTCAAAGTGGAATCGAGATATTGACTGGAATAAAGTGAAAAGTGCAGGAATTGACTTTGCAATTATTCGATGTGGATATCGGGGTTCTAGTACGGGAGCACTAGTGGAGGACCCATACTTTCTGAAGAATATTACAAATGCAAAAGCAGCAGGTGTGAATGTTGGGGTTTACTTTTTTACACAGGCAATCAATGAGGTAGAAGCAGTCGAAGAAGCAAGTATGGTGTTAATGCTATGCAAAAGTAAGGAACTAGACTATCCCATCTACATTGATACAGAGGGCGCTGGTGGTTCAGGACGAGCAGATCAACTTGGAAAAGAAATGCGAACCAAAGTATGTGACGCATTTTGTAAAACCATTCAAAATGGTGGGGAGACAAGTGGAATCTATGCAAGTAAGAGTTGGTTTGACAACAATCTGATTATGTCTGAATTATCAGACTATGAAGTGTGGTTAGCACAATATGCAAAAGAACCAACATATGAAGGTACCTATGGAATGTGGCAATATACATCTTCGGGAAATGTGGATGGAATAGCGACAAGGACGGATTTGAATCTGTCGTATCATGATTATAGCAAAGGATGGAAGACAAATGGGCAAGATTAATGTAGAAACATGTGATATTGAAGGGTTAAAAGTAATTACACCAACCGTATTTGGCGATGCGCGTGGGTACTTTATGGAAACGTATAATTATGAAGATTTTAAAGCTGCTGGGATTGACGTGAACTTTGTTCAGGACAACCAATCTGCATCCAAAAAAGGAGTATTACGAGGACTTCATTTTCAAAAAGAATGTCCACAGGACAAATTAGTTCGCGTTGTTTCTGGGGAAGTATTTGATGTGGCAGTGGATTTACGTGTTGACTCAAAAACGTTTGGAAAGTGGTTTGGCGTTATCTTATCAGCGGATAATAAAAAGCAATTCTTTATTCCTAAGAATTTTGCACATGGTTTCATTGTGCTTTCAGAGTATGCTGAGTTTGCATATAAGTGTTCTGATTTTTATCAACCAAATGATGAAGGTGGTCTATTATGGTCGGATGAAGAAATTGGAATTGAGTGGCCATTACCAGAAGGCATGGGAATCGAAGATTTGATTATTTCTCCAAAAGATGTTAATTGGGGCGGATTATCAACCTTTCGTAAATAATAATCATTCGAAATCATTTGTATGGGAGAACGTATGCAACAAGTAACGAATTCAAAAAAAAGAGGGAATTTAGCGATTGAATTATTCACCAATCGGAGTTTGATTTTCAAATTAGCGAAAAATGACTTTAAGACAAGATATGCAGGTTCCTATTTAGGTATTTTGTGGGCATTTGTTCAACCGGTAGTGACGGTATTGGTATACTGGTTGGTTTTTGAATTTGGGTTTAATCAAAAAGCGGAAGTCTTAAAAGAAGGAATTGCAGTTCCTTATGTCATGTATCTAACAGCAGGATTGGTGCCTTGGTTCTACTTTTCGGAGGCCATTAACAATGGGATGACATCACTGCTTGAATATAATTATCTGGTTAAGAAAGTGGTTTTCAAAATCAGCATTTTGCCCTTGGTAAAAATCATGGCAGCAGGCATTATCCACTGTTTTTTTGTTGGAGTCTTGCTGATTGTATGTATGATTTATGGATTTTTTCCAGTGCTTTCTTGGATTCAAATTCCATATTACTCCATTTGCTTGTTTGTACTGGTGCTTGCATTGAGCTATACTCTTTCATCGGTTATTATTTTCTTCAGGGATTTGGGTCAGATTATTAATATTGGACTACAAGTTGGAATGTGGGCCACACCTATTTTATGGCCGATTTCAAAACTAGATAATCATCCGGCAATTCAGTTTATATTTCGTTTGAATCCAGTATATTATATTGTTTCGGGGTATAGGGGTTCTTTATTTGAGAAGAAATGGTTTTTTGAAGATCTCTTATACAGTGCATATTTTTGGGGATTTACAGTAATCGTTTTTGCGATGGGAGCGTTTATTTTTAAGCGGTTGAAACCACATTTTGCAGATGTTTTATAGCCAGAGACTGGGGATGTAAAGGAATGGAAAGAAATGGAAGAGAGCATGGATAATCTTGCAGTTAAAATAGAAAATATTAGTAAAGTCTATCGTTTATATGACAAACCAATGGACCGCTTAAAAGAATCATTAGGCTTATCTCGCAAAAAGAAGTTTAAAGAGCATTACGCGCTTTCAGATGTATCACTTGAGATTAAGCATGGTGAAACGGTTGGAATTATTGGAACCAATGGATCAGGGAAGTCAACATTACTGAAAATCATTACAGGAGTTTTGACAAAGACTTCTGGGGAATTAATGGTGGATGGAAGAATATCTGCTTTACTAGAACTTGGAGCAGGTTTCAATATGGAATATACGGGTATTGAGAATGTTTATTTAAATGGAGCAATGACTGGCTTTTCAAAAGAAGAAATTGACCAAAAATTAGAACAGATACTGGAGTTTGCAGACATTGGTGAATTTGTTCATCAGCCAGTCAAAACGTATAGCTCGGGTATGTTTGTTAGACTTGCGTTTGCAGTTGCAATCAATATTGAACCTGAGATTTTGATTGTGGACGAGGCACTCAGTGTGGGAGATGTTTTTTTTCAAAATAAATGCTATAAAAAATTCGAAGAATTCAAAGAAAAAGGGAAAACAATCCTATTTGTGAGTCATGATTTGAGTAGTATTTCAAAATACTGCGACCGCGTATTCCTTCTCAATCGAGGTAAAAAAATCGCGCAAGGCTCACCAAAAGAGATGATTGATGCATACAAGAAGGTTTTAGTTGGACAATGGGATCAAGACGATGATTCGTCACAATCCGATGGGGTTATGCTTAATCAGGAGAAGATAAAAGGCGACTATGGAACGAAAGAGGCAACCATTGAGCAAATCTATATAGTGGATGAGAATGGTGTAAAAACCAATCAGATTTTGAAGGGATCCATGTTTGATGTGGTCATGGAGGTTGCAATTCATGAAGATATCCCAGCGCCAATCTTTGCTGTTTCCATTAAGGATATAAAAGGAACCGAAATTACAGGAACCAATACAATGGTCGAAAAGGCCTTTCTTGAGCCGGTTCAAGCAGACGATCAAAAGCAGATTCGTTTTCGTCAAAAAATGGACCTGCAAGGTGGAGAATACCTGTTATCATTTGGTGTGACGGGGTTTGAAGCAGATACCTTTAAAGTCTACCATCGATTATATGATCAGTTGAGTATAACGGTGATCTCGGATAAGAACACAGTTGGATATTATGATATGAATTCTCAAATCAGTATATCGTAGTGATCGGTATACGCAGACAAGGAGAACTTGATAGATGAAAGAACATGTTGGAAAGATTTGCCTAGATTATACCTATTATCCAGGGCAAGATTTATATTGTGATGGAGTAGTGGAAGATGAGATTTTGCAGATCGTTCAGACTTATGAACCAAGTGAGTTTCCTAGACTGATTGAAGAACGTGCGAGTTGGCCAATTCTATACCACTTATCCTATCAACGAGGGAATATTGTAGAGTGGTTGCCAATTGAGAAGAGCCATAAAGTATTAGAAGTTGGATCTGGATGTGGCGCGATTACAGGTACCCTTGCCCAAAAGGCAGGAGAAGTCACTTGTATTGATCTTTCCAAAAAGAGAAGTCTAATTAATGCCAATCGTCATAAAGCGTTAGATAATATAGAAATAAAAGTTGGTAATTTCAAAGATATTGAACAATCCCTTCCGACAGATTACGACTATATTCTATTAATTGGCGTGTTTGAGTATGGTAAGGGCTACATGGGAACGAATACTCCCTATACGGATTTTCTTCAAATCTTGAAAAAGCACTTAAAAACAGGCGGAAGACTCGTCATTGCAATTGAAAACCGATTGGGGTTAAAGTATTTTGCAGGCTGCAGGGAAGATCATTTGGGTGATTACTTTTCGGGTATCGAGAATTATCCAAAGGAGTGTGGTGTCAATACATTTTCACTTCCTAAATTAAAGGAGATCTTTATGGAGGCTGGATTAGAAGACTTAAATGTCTACTATCCATATCCAGACTATAAATTTATGACAACAATATTTTCAGACAATCGCTTGCCAAAACAAGGTGAATTATATGATAATTTGCGTAATTTTGATCGGGACAGAATGCTTTTGTTTGATGAGAAAAACGCCTATGATGGATTGATCGAAGATGGTTTGTTTCCACTGTTTTCAAATTCTTTCGTATTCGTGACAGGTGAACCTTTCCCACTGATGTATGCAAAGTATTCCAATGATCGTGACAGCGAGTATGCAATTGTAACCCAAATCTTAAAAGCAAATGAGCATCAAAAAGAGGTTCTAAAAAAAGCATTAAGTCCAAAGGCAAAGGCACATATTGAGCGAATTGGAAAGTCCTATGAGGGTCTAAACAATCGGTATGCGGGTGGGCTACTTAAAATGAATACCTGCTATCCAAAATCAGATCAGGAAATAGGATTTGAGTATTTAGAAGGTGAAACTCTCGAAGTTGTATTTGATAATCTCTTGGCAAATAAGGATGAAGAAGGATTTTACAATCTCTTTAGAACGTATCTTGATGCAATTTCGTACCATGAGGAGTACGGTGTTTCAAACAAAGACCTCATCTTTTCCAATATTATTTTGGTAAAGGATCAGTGGCATGTTATTGATTATGAATGGACGCAGTTTGAAACAGGGGACTCTAGAGAAATCGCATATCGGGCTTTTTATTGTTATCAGATGGGTGCACAAATCAGACGAAATCTTGATCCGACACCAATTTATGAAATGCTTCAATTATCACCAAACCAAAGAAATCAAATTGAGCAAGATGAGCTTTCATTTCAAAAGAAAATCACCAAGAATAGACGTGCAATGAATGAGATTAGAAACTTGTTGGGCGCTAAGATAGAGGCTCCGCTACATTGGGAAGCCAAAGTGAAACAGCTGCAAGAGAAGCGTAGGATGCAGATTTACAAGGATTTTGGTGCTGGATTTAGGGAAGCAGATTCGGAGTTTTTGGTAGCCAAAGAAGTGGAGGGTAACACCTCACTATTAGAGCTTTGTATACAGTGTCAGCCAACCATGAAAAACCTTCGTATAGATCCTGCAATGGAACCTTGTATGATTCAGTTGACCCAAATGACTAGAAATGGAATAGACATTCTATCGGATAAGAAAAGGCTAGAAACAAGTGGTGTACCAATGGGAAATCATCTGTATTTATTCGCGCATGATGATCCAAACATTATTATTCCACTGTCAATCCAACAACCAAGCGAAGATACAAAGATTACGATTAGGCTTCAGACAATTCCAATGAGTAAGGATATTGCGAAGAGCTTAATGAAAAAGAAATCTTTGTTTTAAAGGTGCAATATGTTACGTTATGTGAAAAGTAAAATGACAGACCATTTATTAGAGCGGGCAAGAGCAAGGTATGAATTAAAACTGAATTGCCAAAAGACGCCCTATTTAGAGTGGATTAAACAAAATGAAAAAGATTTGTCAAAGAAAAAGAATTCACACGGCGAAAACTCACTTTACGACGAAATCGCGTTTGAACAGTGTACTCCCGGATTCAAAGTGAAGAGTCACAAACCCTATGTGCTGTTTTATGCATCGAGTGGTATTCTAAGTGCCAGGACCTATGCGGTCTTGAAAGAGCAGATTCATCAAAATGAAAATGCAAAATTATTGTATGCAGATGAAGATTATCTGACAGAAAACAATGAACGGACGGCTCCTTGGTTTAAACCAGAGTATTCCCCAGATACAATCTGGAATAGTATGTATTTTGGGCACTTACTTATGGTGGATACAAAGATATTAAAAGCCATTGAGGAAACTGACTGGATACAAAGCAGGGACGGATTTAAGAATATTTATTTGTTGGTGTTGCAATTAACGGCGATCCTTTCAAAGCAAGAAATTATGCATGTTAGTGAAATTTTATTTCATAACCAAGGAACGAACCAAGGAACGAACCAAAGTGATGAGGAGCTTATACTCAGCCCAGATGAGCAGTGTTATGGAACGGGCAAAGAATATCAAAAGATAAAAGAAATAGCGCTGAAGAAGCAGACTATTACAGCGAGTATGAAGTCTACGAAAGACGAGCGGTTTCAGGCACTAGTGTATGAGTTTTCTTTAGATTGGAAAATATCCGTGATTATCCCTTCAAAAGATCATGCAACCATATTGAGAAACTGTATTTCTTCAATTTATACAAAATCAACGTATCAAAATTTCGAAATCATCGTTGTTGATAATGGCAGTAACGAAGAAAACAAAGACGCAATTCAAATGTTAAAAAAAGAGTTTCCATTCACGTATCTGTACGAGGAGATGGACTTTAATTTTTCAAAAATGTGTAATATCGGAGTAAAAGCTTCCGTGGGTGATTTTATTGTACTCTTAAATGATGACTGTGAAGTGATACAGCAAGACTGGCTTGAACGGATGCTTGGACAGGCGGCACTTGAGCATGTAGGTGCAGTAGGAGCCAAATTATTATATCCTAAGGACTTTGCAATTCAGCATGTGGGAGTTACGAACTTATCCGTTGGTCCAGCGCATAAACTTGCAGAATTTGATGATCAAACCATTTTTTATCATGGAATGAATAAGATTAACTGTGATATGATTGCAGTAACGGCTGCCTGCCTTATGATTTCAAAAGAAAAATACCAGGCAGTGGGGGGATTCTATGAAGGTCTCAAAGTTGCCTATAATGATGTGGACTTTTGTTTTCACTTAATTGAAAAGGGTTGGTATAATGTGCAACGAAATGATGTGGAATTGCTTCATTATGAATCTTTGAGCCGAGGAAATGATGAAATGAACGATGAAAAATGGGATCGCTTATTGCAGGAAAAAGCTTTATTATATGAGAGGCACCCGCATTTTTATAAACAGGACCCTTTTTACTCAAAACATCTTGTTGGAAATGCAAAAGAGTATCTTTGCAATTTTCGTTATGATTATGAAAAAACCGATGCATTTTCAAAGATACGAAAATCAAGAAAAGCAAAAAGTTATTTCACCAAACATCAAAATGGATGCCTTATTGTAACATTAGAGCATGCAGATTTAGAGCGAAAGCTAGAATGGAATCAAGAGGAAATATATTTGATTGAGGGATGGGCGTATGTACTTTCTATGGATAATGCAAGGTATAAAAAGAGTCTTGTCTTGATTTCAGAAGATGATAAAGTATATGAAATGCCTGTGTTTGAGAGATATCGAAAAGATGTAGTCAAAATCCTTCCTGAGGAGGAAAACGTAGCCCTTGCAGGATTTGTAGCAAGATTCCCTCAAAATAGCATTCCAAACGGGCAATATGAAATTGTTCTACAATATCAGGATACTTGTTCAAGGCAATGTCTTGTTAGTAACACCAATAAAAGAATTCAGATTCAAGTATAAAAATGATTAGGAGGCGCTATTTTGCGCGATCAGAATATGGAAGAATTTTATCAAAAAGCTTATGAACGAGAAAAAAGAGCCAATGCAGTATTAATTGGAAAAATCGAGGAACAAAAGCAAGCGATCGAAGACTTAGAATTTAAGCTTGAGCGAATTAAGAATAATCCACTTTGGAAACTTTCGAAACCATTTCGGATGTTATTTCACTTACTCATTCGCACGAAGGATCGGATTGTTCGTTATGGTAATCCAAAAGGCATTGCTCGCAAGTTAAAAAGCAAGTGGATTGAGAAACGAGCGATGAAGCAACATGGTAAAAAAAGTTTTCCAGATGCGACAAGACGAGAAACAGAAGCAAATTATCCCTTTTCAAAAACAGAGAAAATCAGCATATTAGTTCCACTTTACAATACTCCAGAGAAGTTTTTGAGACAAATGATTGATTCAGTAGTTGCGCAGACGTATCCAAACTGGGAACTTTGTTTAGCAGATGGATCAGATTCGCAGCATGCCTATGTTCAGACAATTTGTAAGTCCTATACTGATCAAGATGCTCGGATTATTTATCAAAAACTAGAGAAAAATGAAGGAATATCCGGTAATACCAATGCGTGTTACCAGATGTCTAGCGGAACCTATATTGGGTTATTCGATCATGATGATATCTTGCATCCCAGCGTATTGTTTGAGTATATGAACGTGATTTGTGAGCAAAATGCAGATTATATTTACTGTGACGAAGCCACCTTCAAAAATGGCAATATAGATAATATGATTACCTTACATTTTAAGCCGGATTATGCAATTGACAATCTTCGTGCTAATAACTATATCTGTCATTTTAGTGTGTTTAAAAGAAGTTTGCTAGAAGGAACCAATCTATTTCGCAAGCAGTTTGATGGAAGTCAGGATCATGATATGATTTTGCGACTCACATCGAATGCAATGAATGTAGTGCATGTTCCAAAGCTCCTATACTATTGGAGATCTCATAAAAATAGTGTTGCATCTGATATTAGCGCCAAAACATATGCAATTGAAGCTGCAAGAGGTGCTGTTGCAGATCATCTTAAGCAACAAGGATTTGAAAATTTTGAAATCGAGAGTACAAGAGCATTTCAGACAATTTTTAGAATCCGTTACGAAGTGACAAGGACACCACTTGTTACGATTCTAATTCCGAATAAGGACCATTTACAAGATTTAAAAAGATGCATTCAAAGTATTGAAGAAAAGTCAACTTATGAGTATTATGAAATTATTGTTATTGAAAATAACAGTACAAGCGAAGAGATTTTTGAATACTATGAAGAGTTAAAACTTCATGAAAAAATACAAGTAGTCACTTATGAAGGGGAATTCCACTATTCCAAGGTGAATAATTATGGTGCATCGTTTGCAAGCGGTGAATATTTGCTACTACTAAACAATGATACGCAGGTCATAACACCAAACTGGATCGAAGAGCTATTGATGTACGGCTTAAGAAATGATGTTGGTGTGGTAGGAGCCAAATTATATTATCCAGACTATACAATCCAACATGCGGGAATTGTCCTAGGGCTTGGTGCACATAGAAGTGCGGGGCATATTCATTATAAAGTGAATAAGGAAAATGTTGGTTATATGGGTAAATTATGTTATGCGCAGAATGTTTCAGCAGTAACGGGAGCTTGCTTACTGGTAAAAAAAGAGCTGTTTGACAAGCTTAACGGATTATCCGAGGAGTTTGCAGTAGCACTAAATGACGTGGATTTTTGCCTAAGAGTGAGGGAACTTGGATATTTGATTGTATTTACTCCATTTGCGGAGCTATTTCATTATGAATCGATTTCGAGAGGACTTGATGATCATGACGAAAAAGCGATTAGATACAATAATGAATGTAAGGTATTCAAAGATAAATGGAAAACAGTGTTAGAGCAGGGTGATCCTTATTATAACCCAAATTTTTCACTTGATCATAGCGATTACTCGCTTCGAATTTAAACTAGAATAAATAAGAGGAGAATGAATTATGAATTACAAAGAAACATATGATTTTTGGTTAAATAGCCCTATTTTTGATGAAGAAACAAAAAGTGAATTATTAGCAATCAAAGACAATGAAACAGAAATGGAAGATCGCTTTTGCAAAGAACTTGATTTTGGAACAGGAGGACTTCGTGGTGTTATTGGAGCTGGTACAAATCGAATCAATTTTTATACCGTTCGTAAAGCGACACAGGGATTAGCTAATTTTATTCTTTCGCAGAAGAAAGAAGCAAATGGAGTTGCAATTGCTTATGACTCAAGAAGGTTTTCTAAGGAGTTTGCACTTGAGGCAGCACTTTGTCTGGCAGCAAATAATATCAAGGCATACTTATTTGATGCTCTTCGACCAACACCAGAATTATCGTTTGCTGTAAGAGAATTAGGATGTTGTGCCGGGATTGTAATTACCGCTAGTCATAATCCACCAGAGTATAATGGCTATAAGGTGTATTGGGAAGATGGCGCTCAAATCACAGCACCAAAAGACACTCAGATTATTGACGAAGTAAAAGCAGTAACAGATTATAATTTAGTAAAAACAATGATCAAAGAGGATGCAATGACAAAGGGTCTTTTAGAGATTATTGGAGAAGCAATCGATGATCGTTATATGGAAGAACTGAAGAAACAATTAATAGATCCAGACATGATTCAAACCATTGGTAAAGATCTAAAGATTGTTTATTCACCATTTAATGGAGCGGGTAATGTACCAGTTCGTAGAGTGTTAAAAGAGATTGGTTTTGAGAACGTATATGTAGTAAAAGAGCAGGAAGAAGCGGATGGTAACTTTCCTACGCTAGAGTATCCTAATCCAGAAGATCCGAAGGCATTTGTATTGGCGTTAAAACTTGCAAAAGAAGTAGATGCTGACATTATTTTGGCAACAGATCCGGATGCTGACCGTTTAGGAATCTATGCACTTGATCAAAAAACAAAAGAATATATCGCATTCACGGGTAACATGTCAGGTATGTTAATTGCTGAATACCTTATGCGTGAGAAGAAGGCAAAAAACAGTTTGCCTGCCAATGCAGCTTTGGTAAAGACCATTGTTACTACCAATATGGCAGATGTCATGGCTAAAAAGTATGGAGTTACATTAATCAGCGTTTTGACAGGATTTAAGTATATAGGAGAACAAATCAAGTTTTTTGAAGAAACCGGTTCAAACGAATATATCTTTGGATTAGAAGAAAGTTACGGATGTCTTGCAGGAACACACGCAAGAGATAAGGATGCAGTAGTGGCAGCAATGTGTTTGTGTGAAGTGGCGGCATTTTGCAAAAGCCAGGACAGCACTCTTTGGGATATGATGGTTCAGATGTATGATGATTATGGTTACTTCAAAGAGGGATTACATACGGTTACTCTTAAGGGAATTGCTGGAACGCAGAAAATCGGTGAAATGATGGAAGCAATTCGAAGTAACCCATTCACAGAATTAGATGGATTGAAAGTTCTGACATTTAGTGATTACGAAATGGACACTTGCAAAGATATGATAACTGGTTCCATTTCTTCAACAAACCTTCCAAAATCCAATGTACTCTATTTTGAACTTGAGAACGATTCGTGGTGTTGTGCAAGACCTTCTGGAACAGAACCAAAAATTAAGTTCTATATGGGTGTGAAAGGAACTAGCCTGCAAGACAGCGATCAAAAATTGGAGAGCCTAACGAACGCTTTGTTAGCAAAAATAGATGTATAAGTGAGGACTTGTAATGAATAAGCTAAAAAACCAAATTATCAAATTTGGTATTGTTGGATTCACCTGTTTTTTTATTGACATGTTGGTATTTAATTTTTGTTCGGAAATATTGAATTTTCACTATATGATCGCGGGTGTATTCGGTTTTACGATATCTGTAACTGTGAATTATCTGCTGAGCATGAAATTTGTATTTGAGCGAAAAGAGGACGCAAAGAGGCATCGTGAATTTATTGTGTTTGTAATATTGAGCGGAATTGGGCTACTCATCAACTCTTTTTTCATGTATTTATTTGTGGATATAATATATGGTAACAGCAATCATTTAATGCCAGATGTTTCAGAAACGCTTGCCAAAAACATTTCGAGAGTCATTGTGACTGGAATCGTCATGTGTTATAACTTTATTTCGAGAAAAATGTTGTTAGAAAAAAAATCATAAGGAGAACACCATGAGTCAGAAAATGTTGCTTTTTATACCAGCGTATAACTGTGAAACACAAATTGAGAGAGTTTTAGACCAGTTAAATCACAAAGTTCTTTCCTATTTTGAAGAAGTTTTGGTAGTAAACAATAGAAGTACTGATCATACTGAAGAGGTAGTGCTTAACTACCTTGCAAAAAAGCCCAATATGCCCGTGAAGTTAATGCGTAACGATGAGAATTATGGGTTGGGTGGATCGCAGAAAATGGCGTTTGATTATGCACTTCAAAATAATTATGACTATGTATGTATGCTACATGGGGATGATCAAGGAAATATCAAAGATTTTCTCCCAATGTTCGAAAAAGAGATATATCGCAGATATGATTGTGTTCTTGGGGCAAGATTTATGCGTGGATCGAAACTCAAAGGATATTCTAAATTCAGAACTTTTGGAAACTATGTTTATAATTTTATTTTTGCATTTATTACGAAGCAAAGAGTGTTTGATTTGGGTTCAGGTCTGAATTTATACAGTACCAAAATGTTAAAAAACCGGTTTTATCATAAATTTCCAGACAATCTGATGTTCAATTATTTGATGATTCTTGCAAGTCAGTATTATCAGCACAAAATTATTTTCTATCCAGTTTCTTGGAGAGAAGAGGATCAGGTGTCCAATGTGAAGATGATGAATCAAGC
>CAZWNX010000003.1:15310-22061 GCA_964635395.1 uncultured Lachnospiraceae bacterium | reverse complement strand
AGTAGTGAACGGACGGGAGAAAAACTATGTGGCGATTTTTAGCGGCAGCAGGAATCGGATTCTTAATCGTGCATCTTGTAAAAATGATGCGATTATATCTGGTTTTGATGGAACATAAAATAGGGATGTTTCAATTTGTCAGGCTATATTTATCAACGACATTTGTGAATTTGGTAGTACCTTTTAAATTAGGAGAAATATTTCGAATTTTCTCAATTTATCGAACAACAAAGTTGTGGCAGGTAGGAATACTAAGTGTGTTGGTAGATCGATTCTTTGATTTGTTTGCACTTTTATGTGTTTTGCTTCCATTTGATTTGCTAAAAGGTGAAGGTATTTCAGTGATCACAGGTGTTTTATTCGTAGGATTGGTAGTGATTTCACTTTTTTATTTTTTCTTTCCATCTACCTATTTATACCTAAATCGATACATTATTCGCTACAAAACATCCAAACGTTCACTTTTATTGTTAAGAGGACTAGAGATTACTAAAAACTGGTACGAGTATGCCAAGAACCTTATGCAAGGAAGGTTTCCACTGATTATAGCAACGTCTTTTGTGGGATGGGTTGCTGAGGTAGTGACTCTTAGCTTTCTTTCAAAATCACAGAATATATCGTTTTCGGCACAAGATTTTGCAACCTATATGTCAGCTATTTTTATACAAAACAATAATCCGATTTTGAAAACATATACGCTATATGGTGCAATTGTAATTGGGACCGTTACAGTAGTTGCATTTACAATTTATTTGATCATGCAATTCAAAAACCAAGGCAGGGGAGTGAGTGAAGGATGAAGAAGATGATAATCGTTTATGACGATCTGTTATTACCAATGAAGCAAGTAAGAAGTATAACCGGTGAAAAATCTTTTGGGGAAACCATTTTCAAAAGAGTGACCCTCCAAAACAGAGTCAGTGAAATAGTTCTTTCCCATCCATTTGTGGACAATGTATTGGTTCTAAAACATTCACAGGATATTGATAAAATAGAAGATGAGCTTTGTTTAAATGAGTATCATGCAATTGTTCACATGTATTCTAACTTTGGAGTAAAAGATGTGGAACAGCTGCAGATTTTATTAACGAAAGCGCTCTATTGCAATGAAAATTATCGCGTGATGAATAAAGATCAAGTTGCAATGTATATTTTCCCCAATGCCAGTGTTTATAAAAAAAATCTTCAAGATGTTCTAAAACGTGGACTAGATGCGGATACAATTATTACGGATGCGTTTTTAGATCTTACGAATTTGAATCAGTTTAGAACATTTATTACAGGTGGTTTCGACGCAAGATTTTTCAATGCACTTGAAGGTGATGAATATTGCGTTACCAAACGTTCTAGTAAAATAGAGAAAATTAAAGCAGAATATCAATTTTTCTATTTGCTTCCAGAACATATGAAGATGTGGTTTGTAATGCCCTTTGAATATAAGGAAGATGCCAAATCAGCGTCCTATAAAATGGAGCGGTATCATATGACGGATATTGCAATCCGATTTGTTCATGGTGCAATTTCAACGGATGAAATGAAAGATATCCTGGACAAATTGTTCTATTTTATTCGCCAGCGTGAAACAAAGCAAGTATCCAAGCAACAACGGGTTGAAATATCAGATGCCCTCTATATTGATAAGTTAAAAAGTCGTTATGAAGAGTTGACACAGTATCCGAAAGCAAAATCATTTGATTCTTTGATTCAGATGGGAACAAGCTATGAATCACTTGAAGCGATTATGCAGGCGTATAGTAAGCTCTATGACAAAATGACATCGAAAGGAAAGCGTGAAGATCGTTTGGTTGTAGGGCATGGAGATCTGTGTTTTTCAAATATATTATATTCCAAAGAAGCAAGTCTTTTAAAACTCATTGATCCAAAAGGTGCATTAGAGGAAACGGACTTGTATACAGATGAGTACTATGATTTGGCAAAACTTTCGCACTCTATTTGCGGATGCTATGATTTCTTTAATAGCGGATTATTTCAAGTATCCATTGGATTAGATATGAACACAAAATTAAGTGTGGATGCGGCCAAGGAATCCTATATACCAATTTTTAGAGAGTATTTAGAAAAAAACGGTTTTGATTATAACCTTGTGCGATTATATGAGGCAAGTCTGTTTTTGTCAATGTTGCCATATCATATGGATCAGCCAGGTAAAGTGTTTGGATTTATATTAAATGCAGTTGAGATAATGGAGGAGTTAGAAGCATGTATGAAGGCGTAAGTTTTTGTTTTGATATAGATGGAACATTATGTCCAATCAAGAAAAAAGAAGAAGCGTATATGGATTTAGTTCCCTATCCGCAGATGGTTGATAAGCTTCGAGAATATAAGGCGGGTGGAGCTAAAATCACCCTTTTCACGGCGAGAAATATGAATACCTATCAAGGAAATATCGGACTAATCAATGCAAATACAGCGAAGGTTTTGCTTGAGTGGTTGGACAAATGGGAAATTCCATACGATGAAATTATCTATGGGAAACCATGGCCTGGACACAGGGGATTTTATGTGGATGATCGAACCATTCGCCCAGATGAATTTTTGAAATATGATTTAGATCAATTAGATGATCTTTGTAAAAAAAGCAGATGTGATTGATGAAAGAAAGGTTATTCCTATGAAAAAGGCATTTTTTGGAGCAAGCCTCCTATTGCTTATTGGTTTGATAATCGTTTTCTTTTATCGGGATTATGGATTATCAAATAGTAATCGTATAGAAGATCTTGAGAACTTTGATAAACTGTATCAAAACGCAATCAAAGTAGATGAACAACTTAAGATTCAATTAGAATATGAAAATGTTGTACTACCCTATGATGCCAAGGATAATACCTTCTTTTTACCGCTAGATTTAGAACAACCAGAACTGATTTTGAAGTTGTTAACAGAAAAAAATAATGGAAAATTGTATTCCAGAGAAAATCCTGACAAATGGCAAATCAAACAGTTTATGGAAGATAATACAACCATACCACTGCTGATTCAAAAGGATAATCAGTGGTATCAGGCGAATCTTTGCTTTACGGGACTAAGTATTCTAAGTTTTGATGCAACACAGGATTTTATTGGGGACTCCAATGTATTTGATCTTGCTGTTTATGAGCCAGGTAAGACGGCGTTAGACTATAGTCAGCTTAAGACAATTAGTAGAGTGCGTGGAAACACTAGCAAAAGTTACGAAAAACTAAGTTTACGTCTAAATTTGGTTCAAAAAAAAGACAATGAGTATCAAAAACATCAGCAAACCCTGTTAGGAATGCGCTCAGATGATGACTGGATTTTAAATGCACTATATGCGGACCGTAGTCGAATCAGGGACAAGCTATCCATTGATTTGTGGAATGTAGTTGCAGCCAAGCAAAACCCATATCACACAGAGTTTGGTTTTGAAGCAGACTATGTTGAAGTGTTTATTAATCATGCCTATCAAGGAATCTATCTTTTGATGAGTCCTGTTGATGCAAAGCAGCTTAATATGGACCCGGTTTCTGAGCAAAAAGAGGCGAGTGCACCGGTCATTGAACGAATCTATAAAAAGCGATTTACAACCCAGTGGAATCCAGCAGATTTTCAAGGAACTTTAGTGGATCCAAAGATGCCAGATTATAGGGGTGGATTCTTTTTAAAGGGAGATGATATACAGGGAAGTGAGGAAGAATTCAAACCACTTTTAGAACTTTCCAGTTGTATTACATCCGATTCAAAAACCTTCAAAAATCAAATTGCAAATATTGTTGACACAGAGAATACACTTGATTATTGGTTATTTATTCAGGCAATTGCTGGATTTGATAATTATGGAAAGAACTATTACTATATTGTAAAGAATAAAAACAATTCACCCTTTGGATATTTTATTCCCTGGGATATGAATCTTTCTTTTGGAGATGTATATGCTGAGAATGAATTTTATAGCAAAACCACGGATGAGTTTGTGAACGAATTCATTCCATGGGAACCTGCAAACCGAATGATTTCAGAAGATGTTATGGAAAGCAGAGAACGCGTATCTAGTAAGTGGAAGCTGTGGAGAGAGACTGCTTTTTCGGATGAAGAGTTAACGCAACGAGTGCAGAGTTTGCAAAATCTACTAGAACACAGTGGAGCCTTAAAAAGAGAAGGATCTAGATGGCCAAGTGCTGAGTTAGAGGAAACGGATGATTTTATTCAATCTTTTGCCAAGAAAAGGTGCGCATTTTTAGACCAAGCGCTACTAGAGGAACAGCGTTATGAGTAATAATAGGAAATTTCGACATGAATACAAATTTCTTTGTAGTAATCAGGAAATGGTAGTCTTAGAGCACAGAGTGAAAACTCTTTTAGCCCTTGATCAGAATGCTTTGACAAAGGGATTCTATCACATAAGGAGTGTTTATTTTGATGATTACCATAGGACCTGTGTAAAGAGAAATGAAGACGGCACGGATCAACGCGTAAAATATAGAATTCGTACCTACAATGTCGCGCAAGACAAAATAGTACTTGAGAAAAAAGAAAAAGTACATGGGATGACACGTAAGTTTCAATGCGAGCTCTCCAAAGAACAGGCAGGGACGTTGTTGTTTGGGAACATCTTGAGTATGGAAAAGTCGGAATTTGATTTGTATCCACAGGTGTTAAAGGAATTACTAGTTTTGATGAAAACCAGAGGACTAAAGCCCTGCATGATTGTAAGCTATGACCGAATTCCGTATATCTACAAAGAGGGAAATGTGAGAATCACCTTTGATCAAAATATAGCTGCTTCAACAAGGATTGAGGATTTTTTTGAAGAATCACTTGAAGTAAGACCAATCTTACCGCTGAATCAGCAATTGATGGAACTCAAATACGATGAGTATCTACCACAGACAATTAAAAAGGTCTTAGAAATAGGGCGCCTGAGGCAAATGACTTTTTCAAAGTTCTATTTATGTAGCCGATTAAAAGATCCCTATGGTATAATGGTGAGAAAATAAGAGAGGAAATGATTTATGCAAAATTTTTCGGATATTTTGAAAAAATCCTTTGTGCAAGGGTTTTCAAATGGAAATATATCGACATCAACGATTTTGATTACATTATTGATTACATCCGTGCTAGCACTTTATATTTACTTCGTTTACTACTTTGTTTCTAAGAAAACATTTTACTCGAAAAGCTTCAATGTGTCACTTGCACTGATATCAATTATTACAGCAGCAATTCTATTAGCAATGCAATCTAATTTAGTTATTTCGTTGGGTATGGTTGGAGCCCTATCCATTGTGCGTTTTCGAACAGCAATCAAGGATCCAATGGATTTGATGTTTCTTTTTTGGTCCATTGCAGTTGGGGTTATTTGTGGGGCTAATTTATTTGAAGTCGCACTGCTTACCTGTGTTATTTTGACAGTATTTATGTTTGTATTAGATAAAATTAATTTGGGAAGACCAGCAACATTATTAATTATTAATGGAAGTGATCAGGTGGTAATGCAGGAACTGTCCGACTGTGTTGGGAGTGTTTGCAAATACTATAAAGTGAAATCTAGAAGCATATCAAATGGTAAGTTAGATATAATTATTGAATTAAAGCTAACAGCGGATGCGCAAGAAATCTTATTAGAGAAACTGACAAAGCTAAAAGGGATTACATCGACAACGCTGATGGAGCATGATTCGGAAGTAACAATCTAAGACAAAAGGTGGGTAAAACATTGAATATCGTAATTACAATGGCAGGGCTTGGTTCAAGATTCAAAAAGGCAGGTTATCAGGTTCCAAAATATCAGATTATTGCGCATGAAAAGACTCTTTTTGAGTGGTCTATGGAAAGCTTGAAAGGATTTATGAAGGATGATAACCAGTATTTCTTTGTCGTACGCATTGAAGATCAGGCATCCGATTTTATTCGAGAAACTTGTGCAAAATTAGGCATTCATAAGGTTCAGGTAATTCAAATTGATTATCTGACCAAAGGACAGGCAGAAACAGCCATGTTATGCAAGGATTTGTGGGAGCAGGAATCAAAACTGCTGATTTACAATATTGATACTTATGTAGAATCATATCAAATGGAGACATCGCAGATTCAAGGAGATGGATTTATCCCTTGCTTTTTAGGAGAAGGAGACCATTGGAGTTTTGTGAAACTAGATGAATCTGGAAAGGCAGTTCTTGTCAAAGAGAAGGAGCGTATTTCTGAATTTTGCACACTGGGAGCTTATTATTTCAAAAGTTGCAAACTCTATGAAGAACTCTATGATTCCTACTATACGAAGGGAAATCAGTTGGAAAAAGGTGAACGCTATATAGCTCCACTTTATAATTATTTTATTCGCCAGGGTGGCGATGTCAGAATTAGTGTTGTAGATACAGATAAAGTTCATGTTCTAGGAACTCCTGAAGAGCTAGATGCCTTTGTGAAAAATTACACACCATAAAAGAAAGACAATGAAAATGCTAAAATCAATGAAACAAAAAGTGCATGGAATTGCTACAGTGATTGCGATCTTGCATTGGCTTTCCAGCTTTTTTACGGACAAATTAATATTTGAGTATGCTTTGTGGGAGGTTGGAACAACCAAAACTGTAATCAAAGATGTAATCAAAACAATATTAGCAATCGGCACAAAAGCAATATGGCTATTTGTGTTGATTTTGTTGTGGAATAAACTGTTTTCATACATTAAAAAGAGAGAGTTTGGTGTTTTACGCTATGCACTAATCTACTTTGTGATTGAATGGATACTTTTAATTCTGGTTTGGCCTGGAAT
>CAZWNX010000003.1:5203-15210 GCA_964635395.1 uncultured Lachnospiraceae bacterium | reverse complement strand
TTTTATGGACTCCACAAAAAATTGGTGAAAGCTTTCAAAGTAAAGACAAGTATGATATTACAAGTATGATATTGCCCCTTGTTCCAATGGTTGAAGAGGCGTCCCAAAAACCTGAGTGTGCATCCTTGCTAGACGAAATCGATAAAGTGTTAGATGTTGATAGTTTGCTAGAAGGTGCAAGGCAAAACAAAAGTGGGATTTCGATTTTTTGGTCCAATGAAAAACTCGTAAGAGAAGAATATACAAAAAAGGACTATGCAAAATTCAAAGTGGCATATTACAAATTGATACTCAAATGTCCAACCGCCTTTTTCAAGGAAAGAACAAAGACGTTTTTAGAATCACAGGATTTACTTGAGGACACGACGACCCTTTTTTCATCTTCAGGAAATGCGAACCATGAAAAATTTCGTCAATACACACTGGCAATGCCGATTTCTAAGGACTTAAGAAATCAAGTCATCTCCATACTTGAGTTACGAGAGTTTGGGAAATATGATCATAAACTGAAAGGATACTCCATCCTATATTCTGTTCAAATTCCGCTTCTATTCCTGATTTGTTTGGGATTTCTACTAGTGTGGAAGAAGAAATGGAAAGAAGCGTGTTTGATTGGCGCTGTCTGTATAAAAGGTGTACTTGTGTTTCTGACAGCACCTTCGAGATTGTTTATGTATTATTACCCAATTTATCTTGTGGGAGTTGCAGTAGGTGGATTTGTACTATTTAGAGCCATCGATCAGCACTCACTATTGTTTGAGAGAGTAACAGATGCAGTAGCAAAAACACTGTTTTTTCTAAAGAGAAATGGTTTCAAAGAAACAGTTGATGGAATTATGGAACGCCTAGATCATAAGAATATGGATGAACTTTCAAAAAAGAGTTCTAAATACAAGTATGTTGAACCAAAATCCAAACTTGATAAGCATAGTGACATTTTCTTTAGTATTATTGTTCCAGCGTACGAGACTAGTTCTGTACATTTAAAAGATATGATAGAATCCTGTTTACAGGGGGATTACGGTCGCTTTGAGCTGATTATTGCAGATGCAAGTGCCAGCAAGGATGTTTTTAAAGTGGTTCATTCCTATAATGATTACCGGTTAAAGTATTATCGCCTTTCCTCTAATAAGGGTATATCGGACAATACAAATGAGGCTCTTAAAGTAGTGACCGGAGATTATGTATGCCTATTAGATCATGATGATATGATTACAAAAAATGCACTATCAGTAGTGGCATCTATGATTCGAGAACATGGGTATCAGATTATTTATTCCGATGAAGATAAGTGCAATAATGACAAAACCAAATACTTTGCACCACATTTCAAACCGGATTTTGATTTAGATTTGTTGATGTCCAATAATTATATCTGTCATTTTCTAGTCATGAAAAAAGAATTGATCCAGTCACTCCGGTTTCGAAAGAGCTATGATGGAGCGCAGGACTATGATTTGATTTTGAGAGCGGTTGCAAAATTAATGAATTATTCAACCCTCAATTATGAAGACGTTTCCAAAACACAAATTGGTCACATAAATCAGGTATTATATCATTGGAGATGCCACGAGAATTCAACGGCACAGAATCCAAAGAGTAAGATGTATGCCTATGAAGCAGGAAAAAGAGCATTGGAAGACTTCTTATCCTCTATGAACATAAATGCCAAAGTAAAACATTCTCCATATCTAGGCTTTTACGAGGTTCATTATCAAGAAGATTTGTTTGTGTGTCGCCCTGAAGTAAAGGCAATTGGCGGACGTGTTATTGAACATAACCGAGTGATTGCAAGCGCCACGAGTGAGCTTGGCAATACAATGATAGGACTTAAAGCAAGTTATGGCGGGTATATGCACCGGGCAAAATTTTATTGGCGCGCCGATTCTTTGGATGAAAGATGTATGATTGTAAACGACTCTGAATATTCCAAGAATGAACAAGAAAGCAAACAAAAAGCCAAAAAAATAGTACTATATGATCCCAGACTTGTTAAAGTGATTTCAAAACAAAAAGAATAGGAATACATATGAAAACAACAGTAATTATTCCAAATTATAATGGAGTTCATTTTCTGAAAGATTGTTTTGATAGTCTGTTAGCAAATGTGGATACGCAGTTTCAGATTATTTTTGTGGATAATGGTTCAAGTGATGATAGTGTTGGATATGTAAAACAACATTATCCAGCGGTTCGGATTATCAGCCGCAAGGAAAATGGCGGATTCAGTGTCGCAGTAAATGAAGGAATCTTACAAGCGACAACGGACTATGTGTTACTTCTCAATAATGATACAATGGTAGACAAGCACTTTGTTTATGAAATGCAAAGCTCTATTGAAAACGCAAATTGCTTTTCTGTAAGTGCTCGAATGATGTCCATGAAACAACCTCAAATAGTAGATAATACTGGGGATTTGTATTCGGCACTTGGGTGGGCGTTCTCACCAGGAGCGTCAAAGTTAGAATCCTATGCAAAAACGAAACGACCTATTTTCTCGGCTTGTGCAGGTGCTGCGATTTATCAAAGAAAAATATTAGTGGAGTTGGGTCTATTTGATGAGAATCATTTTGCGTATTTGGAAGATGTAGACGTTGGATATAGAGCTAGGATTCATGGTTATTACAATCAATATGAAGAAAACGCAATTTGTTATCATTTTGGAAGTGGATTCTCAGGCTCAAAGCATAATGCATTTAAGGTTACTTTGTCAGCTCAAAACAGTATTTATCTAATCTACAAAAACATGGCGCTCCTTCAAATTGTGATAAATGCACCATTTCTAGTTTGCGGATTTGTCATTAAAATGATTTACTTCCATAAAAAGGGACTTCTCAAAGCGTATCTAGAGGGACTGAGGAAGGGAATGAAACTTTGTGGGACAAAAAGTGCCAAAGAGAAAAAAATAAAGTTCAAAACATCGTTTTTAAAGAATTATTTTTGGATTCAGATGGAACTTTGGTGGAATGTATTGCGAAGATTTATTGGTTAGGAATAAGAAAATCTTAAGATTTATGCATTATTTCTTAATATGAAAAATATTGCCAAGTAAAAGGTAATAAGGTAGAATAACGTTTGAATAGAAAAAGGGTGAGTGGTTTGATCAAAGACAATCAAAAGTATTTTAATCAACTCCATGTTTTGTTGGATGCAATCATTATAACACTGTCATATTTATTTGCTTGGTATATTAAGTTTGAGAGTGGTATTCCCTATATGTTAAAAGAGGGAGCAGGAGCTCTTGAACGCAGAATATATTTTAGCGCGCTGTTTGTAATTGTTCCTGGATTTCTAATTTTGAATTATTTATTTGATTTGTATTCTACACAAAGGATCTCAACGTTAAAGCATGAAATATGGAATGCTTTTAAAGCAGATACCGTTGGAGTACTCTTGTTTATTGTTGGTTTGTATATTATCAAAGAATCCAATTTTTCACGTGCCATGATGGTGATTTTCCATATCGCGAATCTTGTGGGTCAGATTATATCTAGAGCTCTCGTTCGTAAGATTCTTATGGTGATGAGACAGCGTGGAATGAATATCAAGTATATTTTACTCGTTGGGTATTCTAGAGCAGCAGAGGAATATATTACGAGAATTCAATTAAACCCTCAGTGGGGATATGTAGTAAGAGGAATTCTAGATGACAAAATTCCGAGAGGGACAGAATACAAGGGAATCAAAGTACTGGGTAGAATTGACAATTTAATGGTTATTTTACCAGAAAACAAATTGGATGAGATTGCAGTAACGCTTGCACTTGAAGAATATAATCGTTTAGAGGCAATTGTAAATTTATGCGAGAAATCTGGGGTTCATACAAAGTTTATCCCGGATTATAATAGCGTCATTCCGAGCAAACCGTATACGGAAGACTTGAATGGTTTGCCAGTTATTAATATTAGGCATTTGCCGCTTTCTAATACATTGAATGGAATTATTAAGCGAGCGATGGATTTGGCTGGATCGTTTTTTGTATTGATTGTATTTACACCTGTGATGCTATTAACTGCTCTATTAGTAAAATTGAGTAGCCCAGGACCAATTATATACAAACAAGAACGTGTTGGACTTCATAATAAGAAGTTCCAAATGTATAAATTTAGGACAATGGAAATTCAAAGCCCAGAAGAAGCACAGACGGGTTGGACAACCAAAAATGATCCACGCGTAACGAAAATTGGAAAAGTACTCAGAAAAACGAGTTTAGATGAGTTTCCACAACTGATTAATGTCTTTAAAGGTGATATGAGCCTTGTAGGACCAAGACCTGAACGCCCATTCTTTGTGGAGAAATTCAAAGAAGAAATACCAAGATATATGATCAAACACCAAGTAAGACCTGGTATTACGGGTTGGGCACAAATTAATGGATATAGAGGGGACACTTCCATTCGAAGACGAATTGAGTGTGATCTGTTTTACATTGAAAACTGGACCATTGGCTTAGATATTAAGATTTTATTTTTGACCGTATTTAAAGGGTTTATTAATAAAAATGCATATTGATGTGCAAAGTAATAATGTTGGATAAATATCGTGTCTAACTATGAATGTGTATGTTCGAAGCATACGGATGGGATTCAAAATGGCAACACAGAGAAAAACGTCTTCTGGGAAAAAGAAGATGACAAAGAAGGAAAAAGCAAAAAGACGTCAGAAGAAAATAATGATATTATTAGGTGAAATCATCGCAGTAATTGTTCTAGCTCTTTTGCTCTATTTTGTTGTAATCAGTGATAAGATTGAAAAAACGAATTTTAGCAAAGATGAAATCAAAATGAATGAAGGAATTGACAATGGCGTTGAACTAGAAGATGTTTCTATGAATAATCTTCAAAGTGATCACATGAAGGGCTATCGAAACATCGCGCTGTTTGGAGTGGATTCAAGAAAGGGAGCACTTGGTAAGGGGACACTTTCGGATACAATCTTGGTTGCATCCATTAATGAACAAACCAAAGAAGTAAAATTAATCTCTATATATAGAGATACCTACCTAAACCTTGGCAATGATACTTATAACAAAGCCAATTCCGCATATTCAAAGGGCGGACCTGCACAGGCAATTAACATGCTGAATATGAATCTTGATTTAAACATTACGGACTATGTGACGGTTGGGTTTAGAGGTGTGGTGGATACGGTTGATGCATTGGGCGGCGTAACCATTGATGTTGATAGTGAAGAACAGTTCCACTTAAATAATTATCAAATAGGAACCAGTGAGGCACTTGGAAGATCGTATACTCCTTTAAATTCAACAGGAATGGTAAAATTAGATGGTATGCAGGCGACTTCCTATTGCCGAATCAGGTATACAGCAGGAGACGACTTTAAGAGAGCTGAGCGTCAAAGAGAAGTTATTAAGGCGATTGTAGAAGAGGCACAAAAGGCTTCACCAGCAAAATTGAATCAGATTGCCAATGATACATTTCCACAGATTGCGACTTCGCTTGAATTGTCAGAAGTTCTAAGCTTGATGGATGGTGTTAAAGAGTACCAATTAGCGGGTTCATCAGGATTTCCGTTTGATGAGTTACGTGCAACAGGAACTGTAGGATCAAAGGGAAGTTGTGTAATGCCGGTTGATTTGACAGCAAATGTATCACAATTACATCTGTTTCTTTTTGGTCAAGAAGGATATGATCCTTCCCAGACAGTAAAAGATTGTAGCGCAAAAATTAGACAGGATACGGGTAAGTAAAATGGTAGGGTCCTAAATTGGACCCTTTTTCTTTTGTGATATATTTGTTATAATAACATTCTGATTAAATAATAGTATTGGAAAGAAAAAAATGAAAACAGTAGATGTTATTATCCCAACCTATAAGCCGGACTTAAAATTAATCCAACTAATCAACAGTCTGCTTGAACAAACTGTTAAGGTGAATAAGATTATATTAGTGAATACAGAGGAAAAATATTTCCAACGACTTGTTTATGGAAAAGATTTCCTTAATAAGCATTCAAATATCGTGATCTATCATCATTCTAGAAAAGAATTTGACCATGGTAATTCGAGAAATCTTGGTGTCAAGCATTCAACCGCAGAGTACTTTTTGATGATGACACAGGATGCAGTACCAACGGATCTGACATTGGTTGAAAAATTATTAAGAGCATTTGACCAAGAACAGATTGCAGTTGCCTATGCGAGGCAGTTGCCAAACAATAGTGCAGGTGAAATCGAAACATTCACTAGGCAGTTTAATTATCCGGATCAAAGCAGAGTGAAATCTGAAAATGATTTAGAAAAATTGGGAATTAAGACGTATTTTTGTTCGAATGTATGCGCAATGTATCAGCGCGATGTTTTTGAAAAGCTTGGTGGGTTTATTCGAAAAACTATTTTCAATGAAGACATGATTTTTGCTGCAAAAGCAATTTCAAATCATTATAAAATTGCATATGTTGCAAAAGCCACTGTGATACATTCTCATTCTTATGGCTATAGAGAACAGTTACGCAGAAATTTTGATTTAGGTGTGTCGCAGGCAGATCATCCTGAAGTGTTTGCAAGTGTCAAATCAGAATCAGAGGGTAAAAAAATGGTAGTTGCTTGCGCCAAATATCTGATGAAAAAGAAAAAGCCATGGCTTGTTTTCGATTTGGTTTTTGCCAGTGCATTCAAATATCTGGGATACCAAATGGGGCGAAACTATAAACGTTTACCAGAAAAGATTTGTTATAAAGTGACTATGAATAGAGAGTATTGGAGGAAATAAAGATATGTGCGGAATAGTAGGTTATATTGGAACACAGAGTGCAGCACCCATTATTTTAGATGGATTGGCAAAATTAGAGTATAGAGGTTATGATTCAGCAGGGATGTCTATTTTTCATGAAGGAAGTATTTCAATCAAGAAATCAGTGGGTCGACTTAAAGTATTGGAAGAACTGACACATGGGGGCGAAACGATGCCAGGGATGTCTGGAATTGGACATACTAGATGGGCTACTCATGGAGCACCAAGTACAATTAATTCTCATCCACATTTTAATAAAGAACAATCCATTTCTGTTGTCCACAATGGAATAATTGAAAATTATATGGGACTAAAGAGTCGTTTAACAAAGAAGGGATATGAATTTGTATCCGATACGGATACAGAAGTAATCGCACATTTATTGGATTATTACTATACGGGAAATCCGATGGAAGCAATTACAAAAGTATTGTATGCGATTGAAGGTTCCTATTCGCTTGGGATTATGTTTGCTGATCATGGAGATCAAATCTATGCAGTTCGAAAAGACAATCCATTAATTGTTGGTAAGAACGATGGTGGATGTTTTATTGCGTCAGATGTACCTGCAATTTTAAAATATACTAGAACGATTTATTATGTTGAAAACCAGGAAATTGTTGTTCTTGAGAAAGATCAATTATCTTTTCATACAATGGATGGGGATGAACTTCAAAAAGAAGCGGTTACTATTGATTGGGACGAAGATGCAGCAGAAAAAGGTGGTTATGAGCATTTTATGTTAAAGGAAATGTATGAACAACCAAAGACTGTTGCAGATACAATAATGCCAAGAATAAAAGAAAACGATATTGTCATTAGCGAGCTTGATATGACGGACGATCAGATTAAGGCAATTAAGAAAATTCATATTGTAGCTTGTGGATCGGCCTATCATGCTGGAATGACAGGCAAATATGTAATTGAGGGGCTTGCGAGAATTCCAGTGGAAGTTGACTTGGCCTCTGAATTTAGATACCGTAATCCTATTTTAGAAGAGGGTGCAGTCGTTCTTGTTATTAGCCAATCAGGTGAAACGGCGGATACATTGGCGGCACTACGAGAATCCAAGAAGAGGGGATTCAGCGTTTTAGGAATTGTCAATGTAGTGGGAAGTTCCATTGCAAGAGAAGCGGACAAGGTGATGTATACCTGGGCGGGTCCAGAAATTGCAGTTGCAACAACAAAGGCATACAGCGCTCAATTGGTGGCACTCTATTTATTAGCGTTAAAATTTTCAAAGGTTCGAGGTACAATTACAAACGAAATCTTTGGCACTATGCTAGAGGATCTTAAGAAGCTTCCTGACCAAATCGAACTGCTACTAGCGAATAAAGAGCGAATTCAGCGTTTTGCAAACCGTTATGTAGGAGCAAAAGATGTGTTCTTTGTGGGTAGAGGAATCGATTATGCTATATCTTTGGAAGGATCTTTGAAGTTAAAGGAAATTTCTTATATTCATTCAGAGGCATATGCTGCTGGAGAGTTGAAGCATGGAACGATTTCGTTGATTGAAGAAGGGACACTTGTTACCACGATTGCAACACAGCAGGCATTATATGCAAAGACGGTAAGCAATATGGTTGAAGTAAAAGCAAGAGGTGCTTTTGTACTTGCCGTTACCAATGAGGGCAATTTTGATATTGAGAAAGCATGTGACTATGTTATTTACATTCCAGAAACCAACCCTTATTTTGCAAATTCATTAGCAATTATTCCACTGCAGTTATTTGGATATTATGTAGCCGTTGGAAAAGGATGTGATGTTGATAAACCAAGAAATCTTGCAAAATCGGTGACGGTTGAATAAAATAGTAATCTTTCACACATTTTTTAGTGTTTCATCACAGATTTTTCACAGAATAAAAATATAATTTTGAAAAACGAACGAGTATAATTTGTTGAGAAAGGAGTTTTTGTTATGTATGAAAATTATGAACATCAAAATGGTTATGAAACAGTCCATGAAGGAACAACGGGAGAGACAATTCAGGCACCGCCAGTGCCACCAGTGAAGACTCCTAAAACCAAAAATCCAATCAAAAAAGCATTAGCGCTTGTATTTAGTGGAATTCTTTTTGGAACGGTAGCTGGATTAATGATTGTTGCTGTGTTAGTTGTATTCAAAGATCAAATCAAGAATTTAAGTGCCTCGGATCAAGCGACCCAGACGATCCAAACAATACACACGATTAGCACCAATGCGATTGCTAAAGAAGATCAGACAAGTACGAATGATTCTCAGGATCAGGTAATGGATGTGTCAAGTGTGGTAGATGAAGTAATGCCATCCGTTGTATCCATTACAGGAATTTATAAAACACAATCGGACTTTTTTGGATTCACAGACGAGTATGAGAGTTCGGGAAGTGGATCGGGTATCATCATTGGTGAGAATCAAGAGGAATTATTAATTGTAACCAATGCACATGTGGTACAAGATGCATCTTCTTTATCGGTTCAATTCATTGACGGCGAAAGTTATGATGCGAAGGTAAAAGGAAAGCATGGAAAAGAGGATTTGGCAGTGATTGCTGTTTCGCTGGCAAATATTAAAGATACAACCAAAGGTGAAATCAAAATTGCAGTATTAGGAGATTCTGATAGTCTAAAAGTTGGAGAACCTGCAATTGCAATTGGAAATGCACTTGGTTATGGACAATCGGTTACAACAGGAGTGATTAGTGCATCCAACAGAGAAATGACACAGGATAATTATACAACTTATTTGATTCAAACAGATGCGGCTATTAATCCTGGTAACTCAGGAGGGGCATTGTTAAATATCCAAGGTGAAGTAATTGGAATTAATTCCAACAAAATTGCCAGTGATGCGGTTGAAGGAATGGGATATGCAATTCCAATTTCATCTGCTAAACCAATCATTGAGGAATTAATGAAAAAAGAAACACGTGATCGTGTGAATGATTCAGAGAAAGCATACCTTGGTATTGCAGGAGTGAGTGTGACGCCAGAAGTGCAAGAACAGTACGGAATGCCTGAAGGTGTTTATGTGGCACAGGTTAAGGAAAATACATCGGCACAAAGAGCGGGCTTGGTAAAAGGCGACATTATTGTTGAATTTGATGGTGAAAAAATTGCAACTTTTGAAGACTTATCAGAACTTTTAGGGTATTATGAAAGTGGAACAACCATTCAAATAAAAGTTATGCAAGGTAGCCCTGAGGGGTATAAGGAAAAAGAAATCGAGGTAGTACTAGGAAGTATTTCAAGTGCTGCGACAGATTCATAAAC
>CAZWNX010000003.1:0-5103 GCA_964635395.1 uncultured Lachnospiraceae bacterium | reverse complement strand
AAGAAATCGAGGTAGTACTAGGAAGTATTTCAAGTGCTGCGACAGATTCATAAACGCGTTATGGAAAGGCATGGTTAAATATGGATTTAAGGGATGAGAATGAAGTGGTAGGGGAAGTGTTTTTTGACGAGGAAGAAGGTGGCTTTTCAGAGCAAGGGAAATTAGTAAATGATTTCGATGATGAGGATTTATTAGAAATAATGGAGGATTTTAAAGACCATATCGAAATTTCTGAGGATGACTTTGATGACGGGGATGAAGCCGACGAAGAAGACGACGAAACCGATGCAGACGACGAAACCGATGCAGACGACGAAACCGATACAGACGAAGGAAATACTTTGGATGAATACGAAAGTGTGTGCTTTGTATGTAGAAGGCCTGAAGGTAAAACGGGCAAACAATTTAAATTGCCAAATAATATCTATGTTTGTAATGATTGTATGCACAAAACAATGGATGCAGTAAGTCAATTTGACTACCAAGGTTTACTTGATCCGAATATGCTGAATCAGTTGCAAGGTGCAGATATGAAGGATATTCAGAAAAAATTTCCAAACATTAGTTTTGTCAATATTTCAGACTTACAAGGTGATGGCGGAATTCCAAATAAGCAAAAAATCAAAAAGAAAAAAGAAACAAATCCAACCAAGCCTGTACTTGATATTAAAAAAATTCCAGCACCTCATAAAATTAAAGCTAGTTTGGATGAATATGTGGTGGGACAAGAATATGCAAAGAAAGTTATTTCGGTTGCAGTCTATAATCATTATAAGCGTGTAGCGACCAACACAATGGATGAAATAGAAATAGAAAAGTCCAATATGTTGATGATTGGACCAACAGGTTGTGGTAAAACATATCTTGTAAAAACATTAGCAAGACTTCTGGATGTGCCACTTGCCATTACAGATGCCACTTCTTTGACAGAAGCTGGATATATTGGGGATGATATTGAAAGTGTTGTATCAAAACTATTAGCTGCTGCTGATAATGATGTTGAACGAGCTCAAAGAGGGATTATTTTTATTGATGAAATCGATAAAATTGCCAAGAAAAAAGATACAACATCTCGAGATGTTTCGGGAGAATCCGTTCAACAGGGTATGTTGAAACTTCTCGAAGGAGCTGAAGTAGAGGTTCCGGTTGGTGCAAACAGTAAAAATGCAATGGTTCCCCTTACAACAATTAATACAAAAAACATACTATTTATTTGTGGAGGCGCTTTCCCGGATTTAGATGAAGTAATCAAGCAACGTCTAAACAAGCAAACTTCAATTGGATACAATGCTGAGTTGAAAGATAAATATGATAAGGAAAAAAATATTCATAAGCATGTTACTGTTGAGGATTTGAAAAAATTTGGTATGATACCTGAGTTTTTGGGAAGATTGCCAATTATCTTTCCGTTAGAGGCACTGTCTCATGAAATGTTGGTAAAAATTCTCAAAGAGCCTAAAAATGCCATATTAAAGCAGTATAAAAAACTGCTAGAATTAGATGAAGTAAAATTAGAGTTTGAAGAAGAAGCACTTCAAACGATTGCTGAAAAAGCAATGAAGAAAGAAACAGGTGCAAGAGCGCTACGATCCATTATAGAAGAATTCATGCTAGATATTATGTATGAGATACCAAAAGACGACAATATTGGACGTGTGACCATTACAAAGGATTATGTGGATGGACATGGTGGACCAGTCATTGATATACGAAGTGGTTTGCCAATTGAAGAGCATATGATCAATGAATTAAATGAAATAAAACAGTCTGAATAAGGCTGTTTTTTTTTATTCAAAAGTGATATAATAACAAAGTGTTTCTAAAAATGAGGAGGTAAGAGCTTGAGCAAAAAATTATTGTTTTATAAAACTCAAAGTGCAAAAATAGTAGCAATTACCTTTTTACTGGGAACTTTTTTTACGGTTACATCAAACGGTGTTGAAGAAGTAAACAATCCGAAAGCTAGCCACGAGCAGTTTGCGTCTATCTATATTTTGGATGAAGCAAATACTGGACGAAATTATAACCAAATAGATAAAGAAATAAAGCCCGCGCAAAAGACATATCGTATGAGGCCAAATTTCTGGGATCAAATTGAGCAAGGTATACAAAATAGAAGTTTTTTGCTTGTTGAGATTGCTTATTCGAAACCAATTTGCTTGATTTTTTTTGGAGGAATCTTTAGCCTGATTTCATTTATCCATGATTCCGATGGAAAGAAACGTCAACAATGGATTTTTCGCGTAAATTGAGTAACAGGATAAAAATTGATAATTGTCAAAAAATGATAACGAAAAGAGGATATAACGTGAAAGCAAGTAAACAGATGTTTGCAATTATCTTATTGATCATTGCGGGACTTACAGCATTAGCCTATTTTGGCGCTGGTGAAGAATTTAAAAGTGTGCGTGAAATGAGATATGGAATTGATATCAGAGGTGGGGTAGAAGCTGTATTTGAACCAGAAGGACTTGACCGAAAAGCAACGGATAGCGAGCTTGATAGCGCTCGTAACATTATTGAAAAGCGTTTGGACGTATTAAATATTACGGACCGAGAAGTTACAATTGATAAAGAAGGTAATTATATTATCGTTCGTTTCCCATGGAAATCAGAAGAAAGCGATTTTAATCCAGAAGATGCAATTTCTGAACTTGGAAAAATGGCGAAGCTTTCTTTTAGAGATGCAGAGGGAAATATTTTACTAGAGGGAAAAGATGTCGTAAGTAGTACTGCTGGACAAAACAAATCCGGTGTTGAAACAAGTTATATGGTTGACCTTGTATTTAGTGAGGAAGGTGCCAAATTATTTGAAGAAGCGACTGGCAAATTAGTTGGACAGGAAATGGGAATTTACATGGATGAGAACGAAATTTCTAGCCCAACAGTAAGAAGCCAGATTTCTGGTGGACAGGCAATTATTGATAATCTGGATAGTTTTGAAGAAGCAAAGTATTTGGCTGACACGATTGAAGCAGGAGCGTTGCCATTTGCATTAAAAACGACGAACTTTAGCACGATTAGTCCTTCTTTGGGAAATAATGCGCTAAATATTATGGTGATCGCAGGTATCATTGCATTTGCACTAATCTGTATCTTTATGATTTCGATGTACAAATTGCCAGGTGTGATCGCATGTTTAACACTACTTTTACAGACTGTAATTCAGTTATTGGCTTTATCGGTACCACAATATACACTAACTTTACCGGGTATTGCTGGTATTATATTGACGATTGGTATGGCTGTTGACACAAATATTATTGTTGCTGAACGTATAACCGATGAAATTGGAAAAGGCAAAACAATTAAAACGGCAATTGTTAATGGGTACAAAAATGCATTCTCTGCAGTTTTAGATGGTAACGTTACAACTGCTGTAATTGCTGGAATCTTAATGATCTTTGGTTCGGGAGCAATGTTAAGTTTTGGATACACTTTAATTGTCGGAATGATTGTCAATCTATTTGTTGGTGTTACAATTTCAAGACTATTACTTCAGTCTATCGTTGAATTCAGTGGACTGCACCAAGAAAAATTCTTTAAGAAGTTCAAAGAACGTAAGATTATTCAATTCGTTGAGAAGAAGAAAATTTACTTTGCAGTTTCAGCAGGTCTGATATTAGCTGGGGTGATTGCTTGCTTTGTAAATGGTGTAAAACTTGATACACAGTTTAAAGGTGGAGTTGTATTAAAGTATTCAACCCAGGACACATACTCTACAGAGGAGTTAACAGATGCCGTGGCATCCGCTGTTAATCGACCAGTAACTGTTCAAATCACAGAAGAGAATCTGACAAATAAAAGCAGTATCGTTGTTACGATGGCAGGAAACGAAGGAATTTCGCCTGAGGAACAAAAGGCAGTTGAAGTAGCAATTGATGGAATTGATGCTTCTAAGTCGGCTGATTTATCAGAAACCTATGTTGTTGAACCTTATATTGGTGCAAAAGCATTGCAGAATGCGGCAATTGCACTAGTCTTGTCATTGCTGTTTATTATTGCATACATATGGATTCGTTTTTCAGAACTTTCAGCAGGATTTGCGTCAATTTTGGCACTTGTTCATGACGTGGTTATCGTATTTTTCGTATTTGTTATTTTTAGAATACCTTTAAATGATGCTTTTGTAGCAGTCGTTCTGACAATCATAGGTTATTCTATTAATGATACCATTGTAATGTTTGACAGAGTGCGTGAGAATAAACAGGCTTATCCTAGCATGAAGGCATATGAATTATTCAATCTAAGTACAACGGAGACATTTACAAGATCCATTAATACATCCATTACAACAGGAATTTGTACATTGGTAATTTTGGTTTCTGCTGTTCTATTTAACATTGAATCAATTAGAGTATTTGCATTACCTATGTTCTTCGGTCTGATTAGTGGAGCGTATTCATCAATCTGTCTTGCGAACGTGGCATGGGCAATGTGGGAAAATAGAAAAGCTAAAAAAATGTTGGGATAAAGTGCCTCTTAATGAGGGCTTAGTGTGGAGTAGTAAGTAGCTCTGGGAACGGAGAATAATATGAAATATTTTCTTACTGTAGTAGCCATATTTCTAGGTGAGTTTTTTATTAAAGAAACTGCGCAGCGCAATGAACATATAAAGGATAAGCAGTTGATTTTAGGTAATCGGATATTTCTCTGGAGGCATCATAACTATGGCGCATTTTTGAATTTTGGAGATGACTCGCCAAAGGTCATTCGTGGAACATCCGTTATCCTGACGATTATGTGTTTTTTTGGTTTTTTGAAATCCATGTTGAAACGAGGCCGGGAAATTGAAAAACTAGGTTGGACTTTGTTGCTAGGTGGAGCTCTTTCAAATACATATGATCGGATTGCGAGAAAATATGTAGTGGATTATTTTGGATTTGAGATAGTCAATACGAAACTGGGACAAATAGTCTTTAATCTGTCTGATTTTTTCATTATGATCGGTGCCTTTGTAGTGGCGATTTGTTCAAAACCAAAGGCAAGAAAATAGAGTCTAAAACAAAAAAGAAGCTGACCAATTGGTCAGCTTCTTTTGCATAGTGTGCCTAGTGGGCACACGTTTCGAATGGTTTTTAAACGGTTATTACAGTCCCAACT
>CAZWNX010000002.1:50968-62644 GCA_964635395.1 uncultured Lachnospiraceae bacterium | reverse complement strand
TATTAAGTTATAATAAGAGGGAGGTGACGAATATGATAACAATTTTAGTTTGTGATGATGATGTGGAAATCGTAGAAGCAATATCAATTTATTTGAGACAAGAAGGATATGAAATCGTAAAAGCCTATAATGGGCTCGAAGCACTTGAGCAAATGAAAAAAAGAGAGATTCATTTGATTATTATGGATATTATGATGCCTAAAATGGATGGAATACAGGCAATGCTAAAAATAAGAGAAAGTTCAGGAACTCCAATTATTATGCTTTCAGCAAAATCAGAGGATTCAGATAAAGTGTTTGGATTAAATATGGGAGCAGATGATTATATTACAAAACCATTTAACCCACTTGAACTGATTGCCAGAGTGAAGTCACAGGTACGTAGATATACAAAATTAGGAACACTTCCTACACCAGCAGAACATATTGTAGTGGTAGGTGGGTTAGTCATTGATGACGAAAAAAAAGAAGTGAGTATTGAAGGTGAAGTCATTAAACTGACACCGATTGAGTACCAGATCCTATTACTGCTTGCACAAAATATTGGGAAAGTATTTTCGATTGAACAAATCTATGAACGAATTTGGAATGAAGAGGCAATTGGAGCAGATAATACGGTCGCAGTTCACATTCGACATATACGTGAAAAAATCGAGATTAATCCCAAAGAACCAAGATATCTTAAGGTGGTTTGGGGAATTGGTTATAAGATTGAAAAACCATAATAATCGAATTACTCAATACAATAGAAGGGACAATTTTGATGAAATCAACTATAAATAAAATGATAAGGTCAATTTGTATCATTGTACAAATTTGCTGTATGGCAATCATTACTTTATCAGGGGCATATCTTTACGCAAGCTGCACCATTGAAACAACGCATTTTGAGTCACAAAGCCAATATGAAATTGATCCACTGCAAGTAAGAGGCAGTTTTGTGGAATCAAATGTTTTCCAGGAATTGTATCGTCAGGATATTGATAATTTAATCTATTATCTAGCAGTGCTCGACCAAATGGAAACCAAGGGAAAATTGGATTTAAAAAAAGAAATTGATATTGTGGGTTTTTATTATCGAAGATATGAAGGTTACAATAATGTATCGACCAATCAGGAATTGGTCTATACATTAAGTGATTTGGTAGATATGGGAACTGGATATAACATGGCGGATGGGTATTTGTTAAATGAGACTATTTTTCCCAAAAGCAAACAGTCTGTGTATAGTAAGAATTTAGTAAATATATTTAAAACTTGTGGATTAGGAGATGATCTTAGCAAAATTATTCGATTCAACGGATGGGAAGATGAGTTTTCGCAAGAACAATATTCAGAGGAAGAGTCGCTGACAAATAGTTCTAAACCATTAAGTTTAGAAGAACAACAAGCGAACTTCTTACTCTATAAATTTTTAACATCTGCAGCACAGGATATTCGATATAATTATGATTTTTATCAACAATATAATGAGCATTTTCAGGTGCCATCAAATTTTGTATATTATTATGATGCGGGAGAAGAAGATTCCGTTAAAGATCGAACCAATATTCAAAAGAATTCTTTGAAGAAAGAAGAGGTTATCAGTAAATTTAGTGAATTGCAGACTTCTGCAGTTTGCGATATTGAGAATCTAGAAGTTACATCCCAAGGAGTCAATAATCAAATAACGGTAGGACCATACGAAACGAATAAGTCTTTTGATTCTATGTATGTATATGATACTATAAAATATTATCAATATGCGTTAAATAATAAAGGAAGTATTTATTATGGATATGTGGATGATAAGCACAAAGGATTTTTTGAACATCAGTCAGATGACACCTATGCAACTGTCGAAAAAGCATTTCAAACGATTAAAGTTTTATTTGAACAGTGGTTTGTAATTGATATTGTGTTGGCAATTATCTTACTCATTACGTTTATCGTGTCCTGTATATGTACTAGTAAAATAGAAATTACGGAGGATAAACCTGCGAAGGGACTCGATTGGCTATGGACTGAATTTGTATGGGGACTAAGTTTGGTTGTTCTTGCACTTGCAACTTTTGGGGCAGAAGTTGTGTTTGAAATGATGAGGCGATTTTTTGGGTATCAAACGTTTTATAAGAATTTCTTTTTTCAGATTGCGGTAGTAGCATATGTTGTATTCGTGTACATTGTTTGTTTGACAGTTTTTCTGGATTTTGTAAGAAGAGTTAAGTCAAGACGATTAATCAGACATTCGTTTACATATTTCTTTTTCAAAAATGCATTAAAATTAATCAATCATTTGTTTAATCATATGAATACCGCACTCATTGTGTGGATACCGTTTTTATTATTTTTAATGATTAATTTGTTTTTTGTAGCTGTTTTTGGTGTGATTGGAACGTTCTTGATCTTTTTGTTTGACATGTGTGTGGGGATTTTCTTGTATTATAAGGCACTCAAGCAAAAACAAGTATTAGAAGGAATTGAACGAATCAGTAGTGGAGAGGTTGACTATAAGGTGGACACAGCAGGTATGTTTGGTGGAGAACTAAAGCTAGCAAACAGTGTAAACCAAATTGGTAGCGGAATTCAGACAGCTGTTGAAACGAGCTTGAAAGACGAAAAATTGAAAACAGAGCTGATTACCAATGTATCCCATGATATTAAAACGCCACTTACTTCTATTATTAACTATGTTGATTTAATTAAGCGTGAAAATTATGAAGATGAAACTTTAAAGCAATATATTGATGTCCTGGATATGAAATCACAAAGGCTTAAGCAATTAACAGAAGATTTGGTGGAGGCGAGTAAGATTTCTTCAGGAAATATATCCATTGCACTTGAAGAGTTGGATGTTATTACGCTGATTAATCAGGTGATAGGAGAATTTGATGAAGCATTGAAGAAAAATCAACTAGATGTTATTACAAACTTTCCGGAGCCTCCCGTACTAATTATGGCAGACAGTAGGCATATTGTTAGAGTGTTTGATAATCTATTTGCCAATATTTGTAAATATTCAATGCCAAATACAAGAGTCTATGTGCGAGTTACCAAAGAAGAGAAAACAGTGGTTGTTGAACTTAAGAACATCTCAAAAGAAGGACTTAATATTACACCTGAAGAATTGACGGAACGATTTATACGTGGGGATAAGTCAAGAAATACCGAGGGAAGTGGATTGGGATTATCGATTGCGAAAAGTCTAGTAGTAAGTCAAGATGGTGAATTTACAATTCAATTAGATGGGGATTTGTTTAAAGTAATGATTGTATTTTCGAGATAAAAGCAAAGGACCACTTCGTAAACGAAGTGGTCCTTTAGTGGTTGTGTGAGCGGATGGATATATTATTAAAATTGTGAATCAAGCGGGTCTGACTTAGATTTGTTCAGAGGCAGAATATTTACTAAGCAAATCGCGGATTTTTTCTGTTGGAGTTAATACATTTTCCATAGAAACATCATGATTCATGAAATCAATAATACTTGCAGTAAACTTACTCATATTTGCTAAAACAAAATATGGTTTGTCTTTTAAAGTTGGTGGTAAATAGGTAAGATTTGTTGTTATAACGCGATCGAAATATCCTTTTTCAAAGGCAAGATCAAAAGCATCTAGACCGTCTGTGAAAAGACCAAAGGTACAACAGATAAAGACTCGTTTCGCTTTCATTTGTTTTAATTGTTTAGCAGTATCAATCATACTGCCACCGGAAGAAATCATATCGTCAATAATGATAACATCTTTTCCTTCTATATTATCACCTAGGAATTCATGGGCTACAATTGGATTCTTACCATTGATAATGGTTGAGTAATCCCTGCGTTTGTAGAACATACCAGTATCAACTCCGAGAACGGATGAAAAATAGACTGCACGATCAAGAGCACCTTCATCAGGACTGATTATAATCGTGTGATGTTTGTCAATCACTAAATCTTTTTCGTATTGTAAGAGTGCACGAATAAATTGATACGGAGGTGTGAAATTATCAAAACCACATAGTGGAGTAGCACCTTGTACACGAGGATCATGGGCATCAAAAGTAATAATATTAGTCACTCCCATGCGTTGTAATTCTGTTAAGGCATAAGCACAATCGAGAGATTCGCGCCCATTTCTCTTATGCTGCCTACCTTCATACAAAAAGGGCATGATGACATTAATTCGATGAGCTTTACCAGTACAAGCAGCAATGACACGCTTTAGGTCTTGGTAATGGTCATCAGGAGACTTGTGATTGAGGTGTCCATTTACAGTATACGTTAGGCTGTGATTACAAACATCCACCATAATAAACAAATCTTTTCCACGAATCGATTCGTTGATAATACCTTTTCCTTCACCACTTCCAAATCGAGGGCAAATACTATCAACTAAGTAATTGTCTTCCACATATCCATATAATGCAGCAGATCCTTTTGCAGAATGCTCTACATGTTTACGAAAATCTACTAAATAATGATTGATTTCCTGTCCAAGCTTTGCACAACTTTCAAGTGCTATAATTTTCAAAGGAGCAACTGGCAATGCGTTTTTTAGTTCAGCTATATTGGGCATTTTACTCTCCAATCCAAAATAATAAATACTAATTTATAAAAACACCTCTTTTTTTATATCATTATGCTAGTGACACGTCAAGGAAATTCTAGTATTATAAAAAGGATTAGAATTCAAGTAATACTGTAATGGTGTTGCTTAAGTATGGGTGATAAAAATGAAGAAAAGCAAACATTTGATTCAAAAAGTAATAGATGATAGTATTGCATGTGAGTTGGAAATTGAGCCTGGTGACTATTTGATTTCCATTAATCAAGAACCCCTCGAAGATGTTTTTGATTATCAATTTATGATTCAAGAAGAGTATTTAGAAGTGTTGATTGAAAAGTCAAATGGTGAAGAATGGCTATTGGAAATTGAAAAAGATGAAGAGGAAGATTTGGGGATTGTGTTTGAAAATGGGTTAATGGATGAGTATCGTTCCTGCCATAACAAATGCATTTTTTGTTTCATTGATCAAATGCCAAAGGGAATGAGAGAAACCTTGTATTTTAAGGATGACGATGCAAGGTTGTCGTTTTTACAAGGAAATTATATAACCCTAACCAATCTATCCGAGCAGGATATTCAAAGAATAATAAAGTACAATTTGTCCCCTGTTAATATTTCATTTCAGACGATGAATAAAGAATTGCGTTGTAAGATGTTGAATAATCGATTTGCTGGAGAGGCACTTACAAAGGCTGAAATTCTAAGAGATGCAGGAATTCATATGAACGGTCAAATCGTTCTTTGCAAAGGTGTTAACGACCGTGAAGAACTAGACTATTCATTGGAAAAATTATCTGAATACTTACCTAATCTAGAAAGCGTATCCATTGTACCAGTGGGGCTGTCAAAATACCGCGATGGGCTCTTTCCATTGGAACCTTTTACTAAAGAAGATGCAATTTATTTAATTGAACAGGTACAGCGTTTGCAAGATAAAATTTATCCTATTTATGGGCTGCATTTTATTCATGCAAGTGATGAGTGGTATATTTTGGCAGAAAAAGACTTTCCAGAAGCGGCAACTTATGATGGGTATCTTCAATATGAGAATGGTGTTGGAATGATGCGACATTTGCTAGATGATTATTATGAAGAATTACCCAAAATTGCAAAACGATATAAGCACGCTGAAAAAGGAATTGAATTGGCAGAAAAAAGGGTTGTTTCGTTGGTGACGGGACTATTGGCGAAGCCTTATATAGAACGTATGGCAAACGATTTGATGAAACAGATACCAGGTGTGCAGGTACAGGTATTTGGCATTCGAAATAATTTCTTTGGTGAGCAGATTACAGTGGCTGGATTGCTGACAGGACAGGATATTATCAAACAACTAGAAGGAATACAACTTGGTGAGAAACTCTTACTTCCACAGGCTGTTTTGCGTGCTGAAGAGGATGTATTTCTGGATGATTTGACGAAGCAAGAAGTGGAATCTGCTTTACAAGTAAAAATAGATATTGTAAAATCAAGCGGACGCGATTTTTTAGAAAAGATTTTGGGATTCTAGAAATCATTGGTAACATGAAAGGGAATGGAAATAAAATGTCAAAAAATAAGAGTAAGCCAATCGTTGCAGTAGTAGGACGCCCAAATGTTGGAAAAAGTACATTTTTTAACGCACTTGCGGGAGAGATGATTTCTATTGTAAAGGATACTCCTGGAATAACAAGAGACCGTATTTATGCGGACATTTCTTGGTTGAATACGAATTTTACATTGATTGATACAGGTGGTATAGAACCGGATAGCAGTGATGTCATTTTGTCACAAATGAGAGAACAGGCCCAGATTGCAATGGATACTGCGGATGTTATTATCTTTATGGTAGATGTAAAACAGGGTTTAGTAGATGCTGATTCGAAAGTAGCAGACCTGCTAAGACGATCAAAGAAACCCGTTATATTGACCGTTAATAAAGTGGATGATTTTCAAAAATTCCAGGCGGATGTGTATGAATTTTACAATTTGGGAATGGGAGATCCAGTTCCTGTTTCTGCTGCGAATCGTTTAGGAATAGGTGATTTGCTTGATAAAATTATTTCATTTTTCAATTTAGAGGATCTTGAAGAGGAAGAAGATGAGAGACCTCGTATCGCCATTGTTGGAAAGCCGAACGTTGGAAAAAGTTCCATTATTAATAAACTCATTGGTGAGAACCGTCTCATTGTTTCAGATATTGCAGGAACAACGCGAGATGCAGTAGATACACCAGTCAAATACAATGGAAAAGAATATGTATTTATTGATACGGCAGGACTACGTCGAAAGAAAATGATCAAAGAAGAACTTGAACGCTATATGATTATTCGAACCGTTGGGGCGGTTGAACGTGCTGATGTTGTCGTTGTGGTCATTGATGCGTTAGAAGGCGTAACGGAACAGGATGCCAAAATTGCAGGAATTGCCCATGAACGTGGAAAAGGTGTTATTATAGCTGTCAATAAGTGGGATGCTGTTGAAAAGAATGATAAAACAATTTATGAGTATACCAAAAAAATCAGAGATGTTTTAGCCTACATGCCTTATGCAGAAATGATTTTTATCTCGGCAGTAACAGGACAAAGATTAGGAAAATTATACGAAACGATTGATGTTGTTATAGAGAATCATGCAATGCGAGTTTCGACGGGTGTATTAAATGAAATCATGACTGAAGCAGTAGCGCTTCAGCAACCGCCTTCAGATAAAGGAAAACGATTGAAATTATACTACATTACGCAGGTTTCTGTTAAGCCACCGACTTTTGTAATATTTGTGAATGATAAGGAATTAATGCATTTTTCGTATACGAGATATATTGAGAATCGAATTCGCGATGCATTTGGTTTTAGAGGTACACCTTTGAGATTTATTATTAGAGAACGAAAGGATCAAGACTAATGGATAGATTGCTATGCATTTTAATTGGATACTGCTTTGGAGTGTTTCAAACTGCTTTTATTTATGGGAAACTTCATGGCATTGATATTAGAGAGCATGGAAGTGGAAATGCTGGAACAACAAATTCTCTAAGAGTTTTGGGGAAAAAAGCGGGAATCATTGTTTTACTAGGAGATATATTGAAATGTATATTAGCAGTTGTCGTTTCCTGGTTGCTATTTCACAATACAGCGAAAGACTATATGCCTTTACTGCAACTATATGCAGGGGCGGGAGCGATATTAGGACATAATTTTCCTTTTTATCTTAAATTTAAAGGAGGTAAAGGAATTGCAACAACAGCGGGACTTATTTTATCTTTGCCTTGGCCTTTTGTAGCAGTACTTTGTCCGTTGTTTTTTACGATATTATTTATTACGCATTATGTATCCCTTTCTTCCCTTATAATTTATATTAGTTTTTTGGGTGGGTTGATTCTTTATGGACAACTTGGTTTATTCCATATGGATGCAATCCATTTGCTAGAATTATATGGAGTTGGATTGTTTTTGACAGTGATGGCATTTTACAAACATCGCGAGAATATAGTTAGACTTATTCATAAGGAAGAACGAAAAACATATCTGATTAAAAAAAATCAGGAAAAGGAGTAGGTATGGCAAAGGTTGCAGTTATAGGAGCTGGAAGTTGGGGAATCGCACTTTCAGTATTACTTACCAATAATGGACACCAGGTGACTGTTTGGTCAGCAATTGAAGAAGAAATTCAATTACTAAATGAAAAAAGAGAACATGTAGATAAACTTCCAGGAGTTCGATTAGATGATTCAATGACGTTTACGACGGATCTTGAAGAAAGTATTGTCGGAAAAGATTTAGTGGTACTAGCAGTACCATCTCCATATGTGAGAAGTACGGCTAAGAGAATGAAGGACTATGTTAGTGACAAACAAATCATTGTGAATGTTGCAAAGGGAATTGAAGAAAACACATTAATGACTATGTCAGCAATTATTGAGGAAGAAATACCACAAAGCACCGTGGCTGTTTTGTCAGGCCCTTCTCATGCGGAAGAAGTGGGAAGAGGGATTCCGACGACGATTGTAGTTGGAGCAAAAACAAAAAAAGTCGCATTAGAGGTTCAAAGTATTTTTATGTGCGATGTATTTAGAGTATATACAAGTTCAGATGTTCAAGGCATTGAATTGGGTGCAGCACTTAAGAATGTAGTAGCGCTTGCAGCCGGAATTGCAGATGGATTAGGCTATGGAGATAATACAAAGGCAGCATTAATTACGAGAGGAATCACAGAAATTGGTAGGCTTGGAATTGCAATGGGAAGTCGATTTGAGACATTCGCAGGGTTATCAGGAATCGGCGATCTAATTGTAACTTGTGCTTCAAAACACTCAAGAAATCGAAGAGCTGGAATGTTAATGGGTCAGGGATATACAATGGAAGAAGCCATGAAGGAAGTAAATATGGTGGTTGAAGGAGTATATTCAACAAAAGCAGCGATTGGTCTTGCAAAAAAATATCAAGTATCGGTTCCAATTATTGAACAGGTTCATGCTGTATTGTTTGAGAATAAATCTGCAGATGAAGCAGTGAAAGATCTTATGTTTCGAGATGCTAGAACAGAAACCCATGAAGAAGAATGGGATGAAGAATGATTTAATACTATGTATCATGGTAAAAAGCTTGGTTCACAATGATGTGACCCAAGCTTTTATTATAGGCGTATCTGACAATTATAGACAGACTGTTAAAATCCAGTCTGTGATGCAATATAGCTAGCATTTGCAGCTCTGTTCATGGTATATAAGTGAATTCCATCTACATGATGTTCTTTTAGGTCATTGATTTGGCGGATTGCATAATCAATACCAGCTTTTTTCATTTCTTCAGGTTGATCCCCATATTTTGCAATGAGATCGCTAAGTGCTTTTGGAACACTTGAGCCAGAGAGTGAAACTGTAGTACCTAATTGTTTTGCAGAGGTAATCGGCATGATACCAGTACAAATTGGAACATTCAAGCCTTGATGATGCATTTTATCACGAAAATCGTAGAAATACTGATTGTCAAAAAAAAGCTGAGTGATGAGAAAATCACATCCATTATCCGTTTTTGTTTTTAGGTGAATAAGATCTTCTTCTTTTGAGGTCGCCTCATAATGCTTTTCAGGATAACAAGCGCCTGCAACATGGAAAGCAGTTTCGGTTTTTAAGTACTTTACAAGATCACTTGCATATAAGAAATCGCGTGCAAAGAATTGTTCATCGCTCATCCAACTTGGTCTGTCACCCCGAAGAGCCAAAATGTGACTGACTTTATAGTCGGCTAATTGTGTACACACATCTTGAATGTCGGACGTTTTATTTCCAACACAAGTCATATGTGCTAATGCATCAATGTTTAATGTGTTTTGAATATAATTTGCTATTTCTGCTGTTGATTTTGACTTACTACCACCGGCACCATAGGTAACGCTTATAAAATCCGGATTCAGTAAAGCAAGTTCATCTAGTGTTTGATACACTCCTTGAAAGTCACCATCTTTTTTAGGTGGAAACACCTCGAAAGATAGGAGTGGTTTCTTGGAATTAAATTTATCTTTGATCATAAAAATACCCTTTCTATCAATATTCTTTTATTATTCAATGTTGTTTTTCGATAGGGTTTATTGTATCATGACTCTAGAAGAATCGCAACAATTAGGAAGGTAACAATTGGGAAGAATAACCATTGGGAAGGACAACAAAGATGAAGAAAACAGCAAATTTTCAATCAACAAGCGATTATGTGGCAAGTGAGGCGTTAATGTCTGCAGTGAATGTTGCAATCGCGCTTGAGAAGCCTCTATTAATTAAGGGAGAGCCAGGAACGGGTAAAACAATGCTTGCAAAAGCAGTTGCGAATTCGCTTGGTAAGAAACTATATATTTGGAATATTAAGTCGACCACAAAAGCTCAAGATGGTCTCTATACGTATGATACCATTCAACGTTTATATGACGGACAGTTTGGAGAAGGCGATGTGAAAGATATTAAATCCTATATACGTCTCGGGAAACTGGGTGAAGCGTTTGAGGAGGATGAACAGGTCATTTTATTGATTGATGAAATTGATAAAGCGGATCTTGAATTTCCAAATGACTTGTTGTGGGAATTAGATCAGATGGAGTTCTATATTCATGAAACCAAAGAAACTGTTCGTGCAAAGGTACGTCCAATTGTAATGATTACGTCCAATGCAGAAAAAGAATTACCAGATGCTTTTTTAAGAAGGTGTATTTTCCATTTTATTGATTTCCCAGATAAAGCATTGATGGGAGAAATTGTCAAAACGCATTATCCAAACTTAGAAGACACCTTGTTAGAGCAAGCAATGGAAGTGTTTTATAAAATCAGAAGCATGAGAGATATCCGCAAGAAACCAAGTACTTCTGAGTTTATTGATTGGATCAATGCACTCATGTTAAATGGAATAGATCCAAAGAAGATTCAGGAGCAGCTTCCATTTATTGGTGTCATACTCAAAAAAGATGAAGACTTACAAGTGGTAAAAAATTATGTTTATTAAGTTTTTCTATAAGTTAAAGGAAAAGGGACTTCAAATATCCATGGTTGAGTGGCTTACACTGATGCAGGCATTGGAATACCAGTTGGGAAATTGTTCACTGACAGATTTTTATTATTTGTCTCGAATGATTTTGGTGAAGAGCGAGACCAAATTTGATGCATTTGATATGGCCTTTTTGGATTGTTTTGAAGGTATTAAGTCAAGCAATGATATATCTGCTCAAATGAAGAGATGGTTAGATAAACCTGAAATGTCAGAACTGCTAAATGAAGAGCGGCATTGGTTAAATAAAGGTGAAGATTTGCAAATTGATAAAGAAGATGTTGAGGCAAAGTTCAAGGAACGACTGAAAGATCAAGATAGTGAACATAATGGTGGAAGTCACTGGATTGGAACCATGGGAAAAACGTCTTTTGGAAATACGGGTGGAAATATCGGGGGTGTTAGAGTTGGCGGAACAACGGGCCATCAATCTGCTTTTCAGGTCATCGGTGCAAGAAAGTATCGTGATTTTAGATCGGATAAAACTCTGGATAATCGTCAGTTCCAATTGGCATTTCGAAAATTAAGACAATTTTCAACAAGACTAGATGTTGAAAAGACTGAACTTGACATTGATCAAACAGTGGACGCGACTTGTAACCAAGGTGGATATCTTAAGATTGTGATGGAAAAACC
>CAZWNX010000002.1:19167-50868 GCA_964635395.1 uncultured Lachnospiraceae bacterium | reverse complement strand
ATAAAATAAGATACATTTAACAAAGAATGAAAAATAGGAGGATATTATGCGAAAAACATTAAGTATGTTTCTTGTAACAGCATTAATTGTTTCTTTGTGTGGCTGTAGCTCGGCTGATTCAAATGGTAAAGCAGCTTCAGGTGGAAAGGGAGTTGCAAAAGAAGATATTAAGGTAGGCGTGATCCATATTTCTGACCCTGCAGAGGGAAGTGGCTATACCTATACACATGATCAAGGAATTGTTGGAATGCAGAAAGAACTTGGATTATCAGATGATCAGATCGTTCGTAAGAACAATGTAAATGATGGTGATGCGACTGCAATTGAAAACGCAATGAGAGAGTGTATTGAAGAAGGATGCCAGATTATTTTTGCAACAAGCTGGGGATATATGGATACATGTGAAGCATTAGCTGCTGAATATCCAGACGTATATTTTTCACATGGAACTGGTTATAAATCAAACGGAAAAAATTTCAACAACTATTTTGGAAGAATTTATCAGGCAAGATATTTGACAGGTATTGCTGCAGGATTAAAGACAGAATCCAATAAAATTGGTTATGTAGCAGCTTGGGGACCAGATAATTCAGAAGTAACTGGTGGAGCAAATGCATTTGCAATGGGAGCAGCATCAGTGAATCCAGATGTTCAGGTTTATATTAAGACAACCAATTCTTGGTTTGATCCAGAAGCTGAGAAACAAGCAGCACAAGCACTAATTGCTGAAGGGTGTGATGTAATTGGACAACACTGTGATACAGCTAATCCACAACTAGCAGCTGAAGAAGCAGGAGTTTTTGGTGTTGGTTATAACTCAGACATGTCTAAAGATGCTCCAAAAGCAGTATTAACAAGTGCGGTTTGGAATTGGGATGCGTACTACACAGCGGCAGTTTCAAGTGTAATAGATGGTACTTGGACAGGCGATAATTACTATGGTGGAATTCAAGAAGGTTTAGTGGATGTTGCACCATTATCAGATTTATGCGCAGATACAACTTCAGAAAAAATTGATGAAGCAAAAGAAAAAATGTTATCTGGAAAATGGGATGTATTTTATGGCGTGATTGAGACCAATGATGGAAGTAAAATTGGTACAGAAGGGGTGTCTTTACCCGATGCTGATATTACTGGAAAAATGAACTGGTACTACAAAAACATCACTGTAAAATAATATTGAAAACAGTATAGGGGGCGATCAATGATCGTCCCCTTTATTTAGTTGATCCAGTGTTTTGCAAATTCAAAGATAGGAGTGTCAGTATGAGTGACAAAGCAGCTCGTTATGCAATCGAATGTAAAAACATTACAAAAAGATTTGGAACAGTTATCGCAAATGACAGCATTCATCTAGGTGTTAAGCATGGCGAAATTCTTGCGCTATTAGGAGAAAATGGTTCTGGTAAAACAACACTTATGAATATGATCAGCGGAATTTATCATCCAGATGAGGGTGAATTATTAATTCATGGTGAAAAGGTGAATATTCATTCTCCGGTTGATTCTATGGAACTAGGAATTGGTATGATTCATCAACATTTTAAGTTGGTAGAAGCGTTTCGGGCTATGGATAATATCGTTCTTGGTACGAAATCCAAGAAATTGAAGGATGACCTTTTGGAAAAAGAGATTATGCAGTTATGTAATCAATATGGATTAACCATTGATTTGCGTAAACGAGTAAGCGACATGAGTGTTAGCGAAAAGCAAACAGTTGAAATTATTAAGGTTTTGTATCGAGGTGCAACCATTTTGATTTTGGATGAACCAACAGCTGTTCTTACACCTCAAGAGACTAGTCAGCTTTTTGATATTCTTCGCAAAATGAAGGAAAAAGGATGCGCAATTGTAATTATTACCCACAAATTACAAGAAGTACTTGAGATTAGCGATCGTGTAACAATACTTCGAAAAGGAAAAAGTATTCAAAGTGTTGAAACCAAAGATTCTACAGCAGCTTCTTTAACGGAATTAATGGTTGGAAGAAAAGTAGAACTTCATATTGAACGACCTGAACCTAAAGATTGTAAGACGATTTTGAAAGTTGTAGATTTAACAGTGGAAGGTGCAGATCAAAATATTGTTATTGATGACATTTCATTTTCCATTAAAAGTGGTGAAATACTTGGAATTGCTGGAGTGGCAGGGAGTGGACAAAAAGAGTTGTGCGAAACCATTGCAGGTCTCATGAAAGCAAAGGAAGGCGCAATTCTTTATAATAAAGAAAACATTCTGGGAAAAACCCCATCAGAAATCATCCATATGGGCATAAGTATGAGTTTTGTTCCAGAAGATCGACTTGGAATGGGTCTAGTGGCAAGTATGGGAATGACGGATAATATGTTATTGAAAACATATAATGACGGGAAGGGACCATTTGTTGATCGAAAACCAGCTAAGAAATTAGCAAATAAGTTGGTGGAGAAATTATCCATTGTTACTGCAGGAGTTGAAAAACCTGTACGATTAATGAGTGGTGGAAATGTTCAAAAGGTTCTTCTTGGTAGAGAAATTGAATCTGGTCCAAATTTATTGATTACCGCTTATCCTGTAAGAGGGTTGGATATCAATTCATCACATACGGTTTATAATTTGCTGAACGAACAAAAAAGCAATCATGTTGCGGTTGTATATATTGGAGAGGATTTAGATGTATTGTTGGAACTCTCTGATCGTATTATGGTATTGTGCCATGGCAAAATCACAGGTATTTTGGATGCAAAAACAACAACAAAAGAAGAGATTGGTTTATTAATGACTGGAGAAGGTGCAAAGGAGGAGAGCGATGAATAATAAAGATAAAACAATTAAAGATCCCCTCCTAAGGATTGGAAAGCGTTCTGAACTTACATCTAAGCAAACTTTTCAAATTCGGATTTTGGCAGTGTGCCTATCCATTGTAGCCGGTGGAATTTTCATTGCAATGATTGGGTATAATCCATTTGCAATCTATGCAACGATATTGAGTGGTGCTTTTCGTAGTGAAATGGCAGTTCAAGCGACTGTTAAAATGATGATACCATTGCTGATTACTTCACTTGGAGTAACGCTTGCTTTCAAAATGAAATTTTGGAATATTGGAGCTGAAGGTCAGATTATTTTTGGAGCTACATGTGCATCCTTCTTTGCACTCTATTTTTCAAATCTGAACCATATTGTATTGATTTTATTGATGATGATGGCAGGTGTGATTGGAGGCGGATTGTGGGGACTTATACCAGCGCTATTTAAGGTGAAGTTTGGCACAAATGAAACGCTTTTTACACTGATGTTAAATTATATTGCACTCCACATAGTAGCCTATCTTCGAGATGGTCCGTGGATGGATCCACATGCGCAGGGATATTCAAAAATAGCAAGATTTGATCCAAATGCAGCACTTGACAAACTACTGGGCGTTCAAGCCGGGTGGTTGATAGGACTCATTTTAGTGATTGTTTTGACAATTTACTTAAAGTATACCAAACAAGGTTATGAAATCAATGTTGTTGGAGAAAGTAAGGACACAGCACGATATGCGGGTATGAAAGTGAATCGAATTATTCTTCGAACGATGTTCTTAAGCGGTGGAGTTGCTGGCTTGTGTGGAATGATTCAGGCATCGGGTTCGGATATTACATTAACAACGAATGTTGCTGGTGGTGTTGGATTTACAGCTATTATTGTTGCATGGTTGGCACAACTTAATCCGGTTGGGATTTTAATTGTATCCTTCCTATTTAGTGTATTGGAAAAAGGAAGTAGCGTTATTCAGTCAACGTATGGTTTGTCAACAGATAGCGCAGATGTACTACAGGGAATTATATTGTTTTTCATTTTAGCATGTGAGTTCTTTGTTCGTTATCGCCTGATCATTCGTAAAAAGGAGGGAAGCAAAGATGGAATTTGATATTTTTATGAAGTTTATAATTGCAGCAGTATTAGCTGGAACTCCTTTGTTATTTGGAACGGTTGGTGAAATTATTACTGAGAAAACAGGACATTTGAATCTTGGTGTAGAGGGAATGATGTCAGTTGGAGCACTATCAGGATTTATGTTTGGCTATTTGACGAATCAATTTTGGGTGGCGATTCTTGCATCAGCAGTTGCAGGTGCACTATGTGCGCTTATTTATGCTGTGTTGACGGTTACTTTTCGGGCTGATCAAAATGTGACGGGCTTAACATTAACCATTTTTGGTATTGGGTTAGCAAATTTTGTTGGAGTTATGATGATTGAAAAAAGTTCGGATGGAAGTCTTAAACTTCCAGAGCAAATTACAGATTCTATGAGAAGTGTAGAAATCCCAATTTTGAGTACGATTCCTGTTCTTGGAAAATTGCTGTTTTCCTATACTCCATTTGTATATATTGGAATTGTGATTGCAATAGCTGCGAGCTTTTATCTATATCACACAAAAACAGGACTGAACATTCGAGCAATTGGTGAAAATCCTGCCGCAGCGGATGCAGCGGGTATTAAGGTTACAAAGTGGAAATATATCAATATTTTAATGGGTGGAGCTATTTGTGGAATCGGTGGAGCATATTGCTCAATGATTATCAATGGAGGTGTCTGGATTTCAAACAATGTAGGTGGACTTGGTTGGATTTCAGTTGCATTAGTAATTTTTGCGTCCTGGAAACCAACACATGCAATTTGGGGGTCTTTTATATTTGGTGCGCTTCGCGTCTTGAAATTCTATATTCCAAAAGGTGTATTGCCATTTCCGAATGCATTTTATGATATGCTACCATTTCTGATTACGGCATTAGTGCTCATTATTAGCTCGATGAGGAAAGCCAATAAGCATAGTATTCCAAATGCTTTAGGAACAAATTATTTTAGGGAAGAGCGCTAATTAAGTGGCAGAAAAGAACCTTTTATGGTACAATGAAATTTGCGAGGAAAGGAGGACATGCCATGATTAAAATTTTTAAAACAATGGATGGTGTTATTCAAGAAATTCAAGAACAACAGATTGGATGTTGGATAGCACTGATTAAACCGACGGAACAGGAGCTTCATTACGTCTCGAGTGAGTTTCAAATAGAGTTAGATGACCTGAAAGCAGCACTCGATGATGAAGAACGTTCCAGAATTCATTCTGAAGATAATTATACAATGGTTTTAGTGGATATACCAACCGTTGAAAAAAGAAATGAAAAGGAATGGTATGTTACGATTCCTATGTCAATCATTATCACAAAAGATATTATCTTTACGGTATGCCTTGAAGACACTCCGATATTAAGTTCCTTTGTTACATCCAAGATCCGCGGTTTTCATACACATATGAAAACAAGGTTCATCTTACAAATTTTGTATCGCAATGCATCTACCTATCTTCAAAATCTTAGAATTATTGATAAAAAGAGTGTTGAAGTAGAAAAAACATTACATAAATCAACAAGAAATCAGGAATTAATTGAACTTCTCGAATTAGAAAAGAGTTTGGTCTATTTTACAACCTCTCTACGTTCAAACGAAGTGGTCCTTGAAAAATTACTCAAAAATGAAAGTATTAAAAAATATCCAGAAGATACAGAGCTACTTGAAGATGTTATTATTGAAAATAAACAGGCAATCGAGATGGCCAATATCTATAGTGGTATTTTGAGTGGAATGATGGATGCATTTGCTTCTGTTATTTCAAACAACTTGAATATCGTTATGAAGTTTTTGGCTACGATTACCATTGTTATGTCCATTCCAACAATGATTTTTAGTGCATACGGAATGAATGTAAATCAAAATGGAATGCCCTTTTCACAGAGCAATCTTGGGTTTTTAATTGTCATTATTTTATCCTTTGTGATTAGTTTGGTAGTGGCAATCGTATTTTCTAAGAAAAATTTATTTTAAGTAAGGATCTAGAAAGTCATTTGATTTGGATACTTAAGAAGGGGGTATATATGAGTAAAATATATGACAAGGTATTAAATTGTTATGAAAGTGTTAAAAAGAAAGTGGATTTTTCACCCGATGTGGCGATTGTATTAGGCTCTGGATTGGGGGACTATGCTAATGATATACGAGTGGTTGCAACACTGGATTATTCGGAAATTGAAGGGTTCCCTGTGTCAACAGTACCAGGTCATGCTGGTCAATTTATATTTGGTTATGTAGGAGATGTCAAAGTTGTATGTATGAAGGGTAGGGTTCACTATTACGAAGGATATGACATGTCAGATGTTGTTCTTCCTACAAGACTAATGTACTTAATGGGAGCAAGAATATTGTTCTTAACCAATGCTTCAGGTGGTATTAATGGAGAGTTTGAAGCGGGAGATTTTATGTTAATAACGGATCAAATTTCTTGCTTTGTTCCAAATCCTTTGATGGGTCCAAATTTAGACCTATTAGGAACAAGATTTCCGGATATGAGTGAGATTTATGATTTGGTGTTACAGGAGCGCATTCGAAAGGTTGCGAAGAATCATGATATCACCTTGCGAGAAGGTGTATATTTGCAGTTAACAGGACCGTCCTTTGAATCACCAGCTGAAATCAAAATGGCAGCTGTTTTGGGTGCGGATGCAGTTGGAATGTCTACGGCAGTAGAAGCAATTGCGGCAAATCACATGGGAATGATGATTTGTGGGATTTCTTGTGTTTGTAACTTGGCAGCTGGATTATCACCAAATCCATTAACGCACGATGAGGTACAAGAAGCAGCCAATACCGCGGCTCCATTTTTCAAAAAATTGGTTACTGAATCGGTAAAGAGTTTTTCAGATCTGATAGTATAAAATAAATCGTTTATTGTTGTCGGCTGTCTATTAGACAGCCGATTCTGTAAAAGGAGGCATTAGGGATGAAGGGATATGAACAAGCGCTCATTGAAGAGGCCATTGCAGCAAGAGAGTTTGCGTATGCACCTTATTCAAATTTTATGGTAGGGGCTGCATTATTAACAAAGAGTGGGAAAATAGTCAGGGGATGTAATGTAGAGAATGCTGCCTACAATCCATCCACCTGCGCTGAAAGAACAGCTTTTTGCAATGCCATTAGCCAGGGTGAGATGGAATTTCAGGCAATCGCAATTGTAGGAGCAAAAAGAGACGAAGAACTAGATTATACTCCACCATGTGGGGTTTGCCGACAGGTTTTCCAGGAATTTTGTTCACCAGATGATTTCCAAATTATTGTTGCTAAAAGTCCACGAGAATATCAAATATACCCATTAAAAGATTTGTTACCACAGGGATTTGGTCCAGGTAACTTAATGAAAAATTAGAAAGTGGTCTAAAGTATGAATATACGTTTTTATAATGCGCGCGTATTAACCATGGAAGATCCGATTAGGGTTCTAGAAGATGCTCAGGTATGGGTAGAAAATAGTACAATTATATTTGTTGGAAGGCAAGAAGATGTGGAGACATTTTTTCAAAAAGAGTATTTGAAGCCGATTTTATGGGATCGAGAAATTGATTGTGAGAAGAATCTTCTTATGCCTGGATTTAAAAATGCTCATACCCATTCAGCAATGACACTGATGCGTTCCTACGCAGATGACTTAGCATTGAATGACTGGCTTTATCAGAAAATATTTCCGATGGAAAAAAGGTGGCTTGAGATTGATCCAAAAACCATTCATCTTTTTACAAAACTGGCAATTCTTGAGTACTTATCAAGTGGAACTACAGCTGTTTTTGACATGTATTTTTGCCAAGAAGAATCTCACAGAGCATTTTATGAATATGGTATGCGTTGTGTTTTGGTAGGTGGTATTAATGATTTTTCGGGTAGCGTGTCTGAATTGGAAAAGAACTACCATGCGTTTCATCATAGGGATGAATTGACGAGTTATTGTTTGGGGTTTCATGCGGAGTATACATGCTCGAGAAAACTGTTAGAAGAATTGGCTGAATTAGCAAACTCTTTACGTGCACCGGTATTTTCTCATAATTCCGAAACTCAAAAAGAAGTAGCGGAATGCATTCATAGATATCAAAAAACACCAACTATGCTAATGGATGAATTACAATTATTTGAGTATGGTGGTGGTGGATATCATTGTGTTCATTTTTCAAAAGAAGATATGGAGTTATTTGCAAATAAGAAATTGTCTGTTATAACGAATCCAGGCTCAAATACAAAACTAGCAAGTGGAATTGCACCAATAAGCGAGTTTTTAAAACATGGTATAAATATTGGTATTGGAACGGATGGGGCTGCTAGTAATAATGCGTTAGATATGTTTCGCGAAATGTATTTGACCGCAGGATTATCAAAACTTCGTGAAGAAGACCCTGTGGGCGTAGATGCTGTAGATGTCCTTAAAATGGCGACATTGGGTGGTAGTATTGCAATGGGGCTGAATCAGTCGCAGACATTATCCAAAGGACAAATGGCAGATATTATTATGATTGATTTGAATACACCAAATATGCAGCCGATTCATAATATACCTAAAAATATTGTCTACAGTGGAAGTAAACAAAATGTTAAGATGACGATGATTCATGGTAGGATACTTTATGAGAATGGGCAATATTTCGTAGGAGAAGATGTCCATGATTTATATAAAGAAATCAATGAATGGAAGGACTTTTTTATTCGGTCTTTATAAGGAATAATACGATATAAATGTTGAAATGAGGACGTTATGGAATACGGATTAGCAGGAGGATTACTGGTACTAGGAATGATTGTGTTTATAGTGCAAAGTATTCGGGAAGATGGAAAAAGAAAAAAACGATTTGTTGAAACATTGAGACAACAGTTTGGAACGGCCAATGTTAAGAAGTATGCACCTGGACGTTTAGAATGTTTGGAAAACAGAATGCGAGAAATTTACCAAGAAGGCGAAGTAGACGAAATAACCTGGACTGATTTAGAATTCGAGCAAATTTTTATGTTAATGGACCAAACGCTGACATCCTCGGGAGAAGAGTATTTGTATGAAAGTCTTCATTTGAAAAAAAAATCGGTTTCTTTAAAGGATGAAGAAATAGAGTTTTTTAGATTAGACCAAGATAAACGAATCGAAGTTCAAAAAAAATTGGCAAATTTGGGAAAAACGGGAAATTATTCTATCCATAACTATTTAGAGCTTATTAAGGGCGTTAACACAACGAATTGTTGGGTGCACTATTTGGCTCTAGTAGGTGTTATTGCAGCAATTATTCTTTGTTTTTTTGAGTTTACGATTGGCTTCTTAAGTTTGATTTGTATAGCGGTTATAAATGTACTATTCTATTTTTCTGCAAAATCAAAAATTGACCCCTATATTACAACGTTGACTTATTTGGTTAAAGGAGTAGAGAATGGTAAGCAAATTGCGGATCTTGATTACTCTGTTTTAGGGGAAAAGAATCAACAGCTAAATGCAATAGTAAGTCATTTAAAGGGGTTCTTGAGATTTTCATCACTTCTAACAAAGTCGGGAGCTTCGATGGGAAACCCAATTGAGGTAGTGCTTGAATATATTATTATGATTTTGCACCTTGATTTAATCAAATTTTATAAAATGATTCAAATCATTGGTGTGCATGAAGGAAAATTTGTGGAATTGACAGAACTAATCGGGTGCGTAGATGCAACAATATCCATTGGTTCTTTTCGAACATTTTTAAAACATTGGTGTAAACCAAGTATTTGCAAGGAACTCAAAATTCAAGCAAAGGATATTTACCATCCAGCAATTCAAGAACCAGTTACAAATTCTTTCGAAAGTAAGAAGAGCATTTTGATCACTGGCTCGAATGCATCGGGAAAGTCCACTTTTTTAAAAACGGTGGCGATTAACTCCATATTGGCAAATGCTATTTATACTTGTGCCGCAAACGAGTTTTGCGCACCAGTCTTTAAAATATACACATCCATGTCCCTGCGCGACAACCTGAGTCAAAAGGAAAGTTATTTTATGGTTGAAATAAGGGCAATAAAGAGAATTTTGCAGGCAATTCAAGAAGCTGATGAAGAGCATCCTGTTCTGTGTGTATTAGATGAAGTTTTAAGAGGAACGAATACAATCGAGAGAATTAGTGCTTCAACAGAAATATTGCAAGCGTTTTCAACCGAACATTCAATTTGCTTTGCAGCAACTCACGACATTGAGCTAACACAAACGTTAGAATCTCATTATGAAAATTATCATTTTCATGAACAGATTGTCGAGAATGATATTCTATTTGATTATTTATTGAAAATGGGCAAAGCAACATCTAAAAATGCGATCCATTTGCTAGCACTCATGGGGTATGATCAGAGAATTGTGGATAAGGCAACAAAAAGAGCGGTTGAATTGGAGAACGTTAAGAAAAACAATATGATTTAACGGCATACAGAATATGCGGATTGGAGATTTATGAAAGTGACTTTATATTCAGACGGTTCTGCAAGGGGAAATCCCAATGGTCCAGGTGGATACGGAACAGTTCTTGCGTATATTGACTCTAACAACCAATTACATGAAAGAGAATTGAGTTGTGGATATATAAAAACGACAAATAATAGAATGGAACTTATGGGAGTGATTGCTGGATTAGAAGCGCTGACCAAACCATGTGATGTAAGAGTGGTATCCGACTCGAAGTATGTAACGGATGCTTTTAATCAAAAATGGATTGAATCATGGTTAAAAAACAATTGGAAAAATTCGCAAAGAAAGCCCGTCAAGAACAGGGACCTTTGGGAGCGCCTACTGCTTGCAATGAAACCACATAGGGTTGTATATGAGTGGATAAAAGGGCATGATGGACATACTTATAATGAGCGATGTGATGTGTTGGCAACGAGTGCGGCAGATGGAAATAATCTAATAGAGGATTTTATTGATGAGTCGGTATAAATATATTTTGTGGGATTTAGATGAAACATTATTGGACTTTAAGAAGGCCGAAGAGTATGCACTCAGACAGTCATTTTTACAGTTTGAAGTGGAAATCGACAAGTCTTTGGTGGAGTGGTATTCAAATATGAATCGACTGCTTTGGAAGCAATTAGAAACGGGAGAGATTCAAGGTGATCAAGTGTTTACAGGCCGTTTTGTAACCTTGTTTGATAAAATGGGTAGGACGGACATTGATCCGCAGCATTTTAGGGAAATCTATCAGACAAGCATTGCCAGTGTAGCATATCCCTATGAGAATGCGATTCAAACATTACAATTACTGCAACCTTATTGCCAACAATATATTGTTACAAATGGAAAAAGCTTTATTCAACGAGAAAAAATTGAGCGTGCAGGATTTGATCAAATCATGGATACTTATTTTATTGCAGACGAGATGAACATTATGAAGCCACATGAGCAGTTTTTTGAGCATTGTTTTCAGAAAATTGGCGATTGGGATAAGAGTCACTATTTGATTGTTGGTGATTCGCTAACAAGCGATATGGAAGGCGGAAGACGAGCAGGGATTGATACCTGTTGGTATAATCCGGATGGAAAGACAAATGAATTAGGGATTCCCATCCGCTTCGAAATCAAGGATCTTTTACAAGTAATTGCAATTGTTACAACTTAGGAGGGGGATACTAAATAATGTCAAAATCATCTAATCAAAAAATGAAATTATTGTATTTATTAAAAATCCTTAGAGAAAAGACAGATGAAAATCATGCTTTAACAGCGGCACAATTGATTGAAGAACTTGATAAGTATGATGTGGTTGCAGAACGAAAAAGTATTTATAATGACATGGCACAATTAAAGGATTTTGGATATGATATCGAAAACAGTAAGACAAAAGACAAACAGGGATACTATCTTTGTACCAGAGAATTTGAATTGGCAGAGTTGAAATTACTTGTGGACGCTGTGGTTGCGTCTAGATTTATATCACAAAGTAAAACAAAGAAACTGATGCAAAAAATCGAAGGATTGGCTAGTCGATATGAAGCCAAGGAACTTGGTCGGCAGGTTTATGTGGCACAGCGAGTAAAGACAAGCAATGAGAAGGTATTCTATCATGTAGATGAAATACACCGAGCAATACAAACGAATCACCAAATATCATTCCAATATTTTGAGTGGAAAATTGACCGAACGATGCAACTGAAACGACAGGGGCTTAGATATCAAGTTTCTCCATTTCTACTAGTTTGGAGTGAAGAAAATTACTATTTAGTAGCATATGATTCACGTTCAAATCAGATGAAGCACTACAGAGTTGATAAAATGAGTGAATTGAGTGCTGAGAAGCAAAAGTGTGAAGGTCGAGACGTGTTTATGGAATATGAACCAGTCGCGTTCTCGAATAAGATTTTTCACATGTTTAGAGGACAAGAAGAAACGGTTACGCTTCAGTTTAAAAACCATCTTGTAGGTGTTGTGATCGATCGATTCGGGAAAGAGATTACGATCCGTGAAAAAGAAGAAGACACATTCAGCGTTCGTGTAACCGTTGAAGTTAGTCATCAATTTTTTGGATGGCTAGCAGGGTTTGGTTTAGATGTTAAAATTCTTATGCCGACAAGACTGGCAAATGAGTATCAAGACTATTTGCAAAGTATAGCAAATCTATATTGATAATTTGAGAAGTGGTTATATACAACAAAATACCACTTCTTTTTTTGTGCACAATTAGAAGTAGAACATTATTGACATAAAATGGGGATTCTTTTATACTGATAACTAACCACAATATATAGTGTGGGAAAACAAAGCACATGCATATATTGTATGAAAAGTTTGAAAAATCATACTTGATTACGTACTAATAGATGCGATATAGGAGGGGTTTAAGCATGAGTTCGCAAGGGTTAATGGAAGAAAATGAAATTTATACAGATGAATATCAGACCAAGTTACCAGTTGTGGTCATCAAGAAAGATGGAAGTAAAGAAGCATTTAATGTTCAAAAAGTTGTAAATGCGGTTGGGAAAAGTGCGTATCGGGCATTAACAAGATTTTCGCAAGATGAGAAAAATCGCATATGTAAATATGTTGTGGAGAAGGTGGACGAACTTGAACAAGAGGAAATCCCAATTCCAATCATGCACAATATTGTCGAAAGTGCCCTAGAGCAGATTAAGCCAATTGTTGCAAAAAGTTATAGGGATTATCGTAATTATAAGCAGGATTTTGTGCGAATGCTGGATGATGTTTATAAAAAAAGTCAATCCATTATGTATGTTGGTGATAAGGAAAATGCAAATACGGACTCAGCCCTTGTTTCAACAAAGAGAAGTCTTGTGTTTAATCAGTTAAATAAAGAATTGTATCAAAAATTCTTTATGACAACGGAAGAAATACAGGCATGTAGAGACGGATATATCTATGTGCATGATATGTCTGCAAGAAGAGACACCATGAATTGTTGTCTGTTTGACGTTGCAAGTGTTTTGCGTGGTGGATTTGAAATGGGTAATATTTGGTATAATGAGCCAAAATCCCTTGATGTTGCGTTTGATGTTATTGGAGACATTGTATTATCAGCTGCAAGTCAGCAATATGGCGGATTTACGGTTCCACATGTGGATGAGATATTAGAGCCTTACGCAATCAAATCCTATGAAAGAAATGTGAAAAAGTATCTAAAACTTGGAATTGATCAAGAAACAGCAGAGGCTGAAGCATATGCCGATGTTTTGAAAGAATTTGAGCAGGGATTTCAGGGATGGGAATATAAATTCAATACAGTTGCGTCTAGTCGTGGGGATTACCCTTTTATTACAGTGACTGCGGGTCTTGCGAAAGGACGTTTTGCAAAACTTGGAACCATTTCTATGTTGAATGTTAGAAGGCGTGGACAAGGAAAACCAGACCATAAGAAACCAGTTCTTTTTCCAAAAATCGTATTTTTCTATGATGAACAATTACATGGACCAGGAGGAGAATTGGAAGACGTATTCGAAGCAGGCGTTCAATGTTCTGCGAAAACAATGTATCCTGACTGGCTAAGTTTAACAGGAAAAGGCTATATTGCATCTATGTATAAGCAATACGGAAAAGCAATTTCACCTATGGGCTGTCGTGCGTTTTTATCACCATGGTATAAAGAAGGTGGCATGCATCCTGCCAATGAACACGACGAACCAGTATTCATTGGACGTTTTAATATTGGCGCAGTATCGCTTCATTTACCAATGATTTTGGCGAAGGCTAGGCAAGAGAGTAGAAGCTTTTATGAAGTGCTTGATTATTATATGGGATTAATTCGTAATCTTCATATGCGTACCTATGCATATCTAGGAGAAATGAGAGCATCAACAAACCCACTTGCATATTGTGAAGGTGGCTTCTTGGGTGGTCATTTAAAACTGACAGATAAAATCAAGCCATTATTAAAAACAGCAACGGCATCTTTTGGTATCACGGCACTCAACGAACTACAGATGCTATACAATGGCAAATCACTTGTAGAGGATGGAAATTTTGCTCTAGAGGTAATTGAATATATTAATAAAAAAGTGGCAGAATATAAACAAGAAGATGGAAATTTATATGCAATTTATGGAACGCCAGCGGAGAATTTATGTGGACTTCAAGTGCAACAGTTTAGAAAAAAATATGGAATTATTGAAGGTGTATCGGATCGTGAATTTGTAAGCAATAGTTTTCACTGTCATGTCACAGAAGATATTACACCAATCCAAAAGCAGGATTTAGAGTATCGATTCTGGGAACTTTGTAATGGTGGAAAAATTCAGTATGTGAAGTATCCAATTGATTACAATCTTGAAGCAATTAAATCATTGATTCGAAGAGCAATGGATATGGGATTTTATGAAGGTGTTAATCTGTCATTATCCTACTGTGATGACTGTGGACATCAAGAACTAGAGATGGATGTATGTCCAAAGTGTGGAGGCACGAATTTGACCAAAATTGACCGTATGAATGGATACTTATCTTATTCAAGAGTACATGGAGATACGCGCTTAAACGAGGCAAAAATGGCAGAAATTGCGGAAAGGAAGTCAATGTAGAATGAGGTATCATAATATTTCGAAAGATGATATGTTAAACGGCGACGGCTTGCGTACAGTGCTGTGGGTTGCCGGTTGTGCTCATTGCTGCAAAGAATGTCATAACCCAATGACTTGGGATCCGAATGGAGGACTGTTATTTGATGAAAAGGCTAAGAAAGAGCTATATGAACAGTTAGAAAAACCTTATATTACAGGAATCACTTTTTCGGGGGGAGATCCTTTACATGCAGCAAATCGTTTAGATGTAAGAAATCTAATGGAGGAAATCAAACAAGCATTTCCAGCAAAGACAATTTGGCTATATACAGGGGATACATGGGAAAATATTGTGCATTATCCTTTGATGCAGTATGTTGACGTGCTTGTAGATGGTGAATTTATGGTGGAATTAAGAGACGCAAAGCTAATGTGGAAAGGCAGCAAAAATCAACGTGTAATTGATGTGCAGCGTTCCTTAAAACAAACGGACCCAACGGTTCCGGTTTTACATTGTGGAGATTTTGGAGGTTGAATATGAATCGAGTAGCACAGTTTGAAAAGATAAGTATAGAACAGTTTCATAAAGATTTTTCTGACACATTTCCGTTATTTTCAAAACATGAGATAGATGACATTTATCAAAAGATAGAACTACCAAGGCGAGCAACTTCTAAAAGTGCTGGTTATGATTTTTATCTTCCAATACCGATTGAACTAACACCTGGTGAAACGACTAAAATTCCGACTGGAATTCGAGTGAAGATGCAGGATGACTATGTGCTTAAACTATATCCAAGAAGCGGTTTGGGGTTTAAGTTTCGATTACAATTGAATAATACAGTGGGCATTATTGATTCAGATTATTATGATTCGGATAATGAAGGTCATATTTTTGCAAAAATTACCAATGATTCAAATGAAGGAAGAAAGTGTATCTTATCAGCTGGAGAAGGATTTATGCAGGGGATTTTTCTAAGCTATGGGATTACATTTGACGATGATGCAAGTGGTATTCGAAATGGTGGATTTGGAAGTACGAGTCAAGTGTAAATGGATTCTATATACTATTTAGGAATGAGGCAAGATCATGAGTTTTAAAATTGTGACGGACAATACGGCAGATTTGCCCAAGAAAATATTAGATCAAAATCAAATCGGCGTGATGACACTTCCTTATACCATTGAGGGGGCTACTTATGATGGCGAGCATCCTTTGGATGTTAAAGAGTTCTATATAAAAATGAGAAATGGGAGTATGCCAACGACATCCCAAGTGAATCCGGACGAAGCAAAGAAAGCATTTGAACGGTATATTTTAGACTACAAAGAAATTCTCTATATAAGTTTTTCATCAGGGTTAAGTGGAACCTATAATAGTGTTTCTCTTGCAGCAAGTGAGGTTATGGAAGAAAATCCAGGTGTAAAAATTGAGGTGATTGATACAAAATGCGCATCTTTAGGAGAAGGTCTTGTGGTTTACATGGCATCTAATTTCAGAAATCAAGGAAAGAGTTTTGAAGAAACAATTGAGTATGTTAAATCAATGAGTGGTCATGTGATTCATATTTTCACAGTGGATGATTTATATCATCTATATAGGGGAGGACGTGTTAGTAAAACCACAGCATTTATCGGAACACTTGCAAATATTAAGCCTATATTACATGTTGATAATGATGGAAAACTAATTCCCATTGGTAAAGTGCGTGGCAGGAAGAAATCCATTCATGAACTAGCAGATTATATGGAAACAAAAATGGGATCCTATAAGAGCGAAAATAAAATTGTGTTTATTAGTCATGGAGACTGTATTGATGATATTGAACTTTTAAAAGAGGAAATTACAAAGCGTTATGGGATTGATCAGTTTGTAATCAACGAAGTTGGAGCAACCATTGGAGCCCATTCAGGACCAGGAACAATTGCTTTGTTTTTCTTAGGAGATAAAAGATAATGGAGATGTATTTATACAAATGTGAGAAGTGTGGGTTTGCCTATCGGGTACCAGCCTATTGGTTGAACTATGAGCAACCACGGACATATGAATTTATGCACACAAGTTTAGAGTCGAAAGAAACATGTGAAGAAATGAACCTTTATTTTGTAGAGGAAGTTTAGAAAAGAGGTTCTTTTTAAAGGGCTCTTTATCGTTTGAAGATAAGCAAAAACTTACTAAAAATACTGTAAATTTATAAAAAATACATTTGATTTTTCTGATTCTTCTGTTATACTATTAGACGTACTAGAAGATTATTATATTTTTCAAAAATTGATACAAAATTTATAAAATGTGTTAAGATTAATATAGATTATCAAAGTTTTATTGAAAAATAGCAAAAGGAGTGAAATTATGAAATGTTTAATTTGTACTGGTGAGGCAGCTGGGGAAGTTTGTGACAAGTGTATTCGCCTTGAGAAAATATTATATCAAAAAGAATGGCAGTATAAAGAAGGCGTACTTCGTATGAAGCAAGAAGGACTTCGAATTGCTATTTCGAACTTAAGAATTAGTGGTCGCGTTGCGATTTCTGATAATAATAAAGGGTTGAATGCAAGACTTGACAATATTTCACATTTCCTAATGAATGTTAAAGAGTGTACAAGTGTCACTTATCAAGGTAAGAAAACGTTGATGATTACCATTGAAAACAATACTGGTCTGAATAACAAATATACTAGATTTTGTTTTTTGCCAGGATTTGAAGATCCAGATGCATTAGTAAATGCGATTTTTGAAGCAAAGAAAAAAGCGGCATCTTTAACGGATCGAATTCGTATGAATTCAGGTGTTACAACAATGGCATCTACTTCAAATACAGATTTGAATGTTGTAAATATGGATGATATGGAAAAAGCAAGATCAGCGGTATCTGCATCATCACATACTGCCACATCACAACCTTCAAGTGCTGCACATGTGCAACACACACCACAACCACAAGCGAAGCCAGCACCAACTAGTTTTGATACAGTTGCATTAGCTGATATTGCAGAAGATATTTCGGAATTTGAAACAAAAATTAAGAAATTAAAAGTATTAAGAGATAATGGGATTTTAAGTGAAGAAGAATATCTTGAAGAAAAGAAGAAGTTGGTTAGTATATTTTAATGTAAATGGTTTAAATTTGGGAAGCCACAAGTGGCTTCCTTTTTTGTTAGTAAAAGTAAAATTTTTACCATTGAAAGTAAGAATTTTACATATGAATAGAAGCCTGTATTTGGTATGATTGAGGAGAAAATGAATTGCGAGGAGAATGAATTATGAACCAATCAAGTAATCAAAAAGTACAACAAAATACGCCTCTTTTTATAGACATCTATTTTGCAGATCCATCTGCACATGTATTTGATGGAAAGCTGTATGTGTATCCATCACATGATGTAGATAGTGGTATTGGTCCTGATGATACAGGTGATCAATATGCAATGAGAGATTATCATGTTATTGAAGTTAATCCTGAAAAGGGATGTGTTGATCATGGCGTAGCAATAGAAATGGAAGATATTCCATGGGTAAAGAAACAATTATGGGCACCAGATGCAGCTTATAAAGATGGAAAGTATTACTTGTTTTTTCCAGCAAAAGACAAAGATGATATTTTTAGAATAGGTGTTGCTATAAGTGATTCTCCAACAGGTCCTTTTAAAGCACAACCAGAGTATATGAAAGGTAGCCATAGTATTGATCCAGCAGTCTTAATGGATGATGATGGTGAAAGCTATCTCTATGTAGGAGGATTATGGGGAGGACAATTAGAAAACTGGCAAACAGGAGAGTTTTCATTGGATTCTAAAGAGCCAACGGGTGATCAGGAAGCATTAGGACCAAAAGTTGCAAAATTAAGGAATGACTTGTTGGAATTAGGAGAAGAATTCCATTTGATCAAGATTGTTGATGAAAATGGAAATCCACTTCTTGCAAAAGAAGAAGACAAACGTTTTTTTGAAGGAGCATGGGTTCATAAGTATAATGGTCTTTATTATCTTTCTTATTCAACTGGAACAACACATACTCTTGCATATGCAATCAGTAAATCTCCATATGGACCATTTACTTACAAAGGAACTATTTTAGATCCTGTTGAAGGATGGACCACACATCATTCAATTGTTGAATTTGATGGAAAATGGTTTTTATTCTATCATGATGCTTCTATCTCAAAAAGAGATAACCTTAGAAGTGTAATGTTTACAGAAATTAAATATGATGAAAATGGATGTATTTTAAAAGTAAATAGAGATCTTCGCTAAGTATAAAAATCCTGCTAAATAGCAGGATTTTTTAGGTATCTTGTGTATTGACATGAAAGGCGCAGAATTTGTATAATACACAAATGATAATCAGTATCAAAGGACATGGTGAATACATGAAGCTTTCAGAAGCAATCACGGGTAATTATTATAAAGTAGTTGAAATACTTCATAGCGACTTAGTTGGAAAAAGAATGAATGCTTTAGGACTTACAAGTAAAACGAGTATTTATATTTTCCATAAAAAAAGAAATGGTACAATGATTATTAAGGTGAGGGGTACAAGACTCGCAATCGGAAAACCAATTGCAGATGGAATTCTTGTAAAGGAGATTTTGCATGAAGAAAATTAATGTTTTGGTTGTAGGAAATCCGAATTGTGGAAAAACAACGCTATTCAATGCACTAACTGGATCAAAATTAAAAGTGGCTAACTGGCCAGGAGTTACAGTTGAAAAGAAAGAAGCAACGATTCCTTATGAAGACTATGAATTGACGTTGATTGATACGCCTGGAATATATTCATTAACGTCGTATTCAATTGAAGAAAAAGTTACTAGAAAAGCATTGATTGAAGATGAAATTGATGTTGTGTTAAACATTCTTGATGCATCTTCTTTAGAACGAAATTTATACTTAACATTACAATTACTAGAATTTGGAAAACCTGTGGTAATTGCACTTAATATGATGGATATTATTAGTGAACAAGGTATGGAAATTGATTTACACCGTTTGCCTGAGCTACTAAGTAACATGCCTGTTGTGCCTGTAAGTGCAACCAAAAAACATGGAATTGATATATTACTACATGCTATTGTCCATCATTATGAAGAACAAAATAGTGAAATATCGTTTCACTATTCCAAAGATATTGAAGCGTTTATTGACAAAATTGAGGTTATGATGTCAGCACATTATCCAGAACATGATTTTAGGAGATGGCATGCCATAAAATTATTAGAAGGGGATGAAGATGTAAGTGAAGAACATCCGATTCCAGTACATAAGACAATCCCTCATAGTTATGAAACAAAGATGATTGAAGAAAAGTATAAGTATATTGAGATGATTGTAAAAGAAGTTCTTTTTCATAAAGAACGTAAAAGTGTTATCACAGACCATGTAGATCGTTTTTTGACGGGCACAATCACTGGCCCCTTAGCATTCTTAGCAATTCTATGTTTTGTTTTTTTATTAACCTTTTCAGTAGGTGACTTTGTGAAACAGGGATTTGAAATAGTGATTGAACAGTTTTCAAATTCAGTTGGATTTTTGCTAGATGCCATGCATGTTCATGTATTAGTAAAATCATTAGTGGTGGATGGAATTATTGCTGGAGTGGGAGGAATTCTAACCTTTCTTCCGAATATCATTATCTTGTTTATAGCACTTGCGATATTAGAAGACAGTGGATATATGTCAAGGGTTGCCTATGTTATGGATGCAATAATGGGTAAGGTTGGATTGTCCGGGAAAGCTTTCCTACCTATGATCCTGGGGTTTGGATGTAGCGTTCCTGCAATTATGGCTACAAGAACACTTGAACAGGAACGTGATCGGAAACGAACAATGTTTATTACTCCGTTTATGTCGTGCTCTGCCAAGCTTCCAATTTATGTTCTTTTTGCAGATATGTTTTTTGGGAAGTTTGCTACAATTGCAGCTTTTTCCATGTATGTTATGGGCGTTTTGATAGCTATTTTAGTAGCTTTTATTACTCATAAGTGTAGTAAAGATAAGTCGATCAATTGTTTATTAATAGAGTTACCAGAGTACAAAAAGCCGAATGTTAGAAGCATTCGCATCTATGTCTGGGGTAAAGTAAAGGATTACTTGATAAAAGCTGGTACAACAATTTTCTTGGCTTCCATAATTATATGGGGAGTTCTTAATCTTGGTCCGTCTGGATTTGTAGATAATCCAAGAGACAGTTTTGGAGCAATGATAGGACATTTCATGGTACCCATCTTAAAACCAGCAGGTCTTGGAATGTGGGAGATTGGAGTTGCTTTGATATCAGGACTATCAGCAAAAGAAGTCGTTGTTTCAAGCCTGCATGTATTACTGAGTAGTGGAGCGCAATCAGAAATGGCAAAAACCTCAATTATCATGGAAGCGATTCAGACTAATATACCAGGATTTAATTGGTTGAATGCACTCTCTTTTATGGCGTTTTCGCTGTTATATGTGCCTTGTGCTGCGACTGTGGCAACCATTCAAAAAGAAAGTAAGTCGTGGAAATTCACAGCATTTGTTGTGTTGTTTCAGTTGGGATTGGCATATTTGGTAAGCGTTTTGATTTATCAGTTGGGAAGTTTCATATTTTAAAATTGATAAAAAAATAACAAAATATTCTCAATTGCCTTGATTTCCATTTTCGTTTGTGTCAAAATAATGAAGGAATATTTGGATTTGAGGAGGTCTTATGAGAGGAATTGATACGCAAGTTAGGAAGATAAGACGGCAAGTATTTAAAGAAGTGGCATTATTAGCTTATGAATCAAAAGATTTAATTGATGATATAGAAGCATTGCCTTATAAAATTGTTAGTACTGAGGATGCTCCTTATTGGGAAAGTGTATACAGGGAACGCGCGGTAGTCAGAGAACGCATTCGCTTAGCAATGGGGATGTCGCTTCGACCTGAAAATGCACCTTGTCATGCATCACATGGTGTGGAAGAAAGTAATATCGCAGAAAAGTATTACGAACCACCACTGATGCAAGTAATACCATCAGGATGTAATATGTGTCCTCTAAATCAATATGAAGTTACGAATAAATGTAGGGGGTGTCTTGCGCATCCGTGCTATGAAGTTTGTCCAAGAGATGCAATTTCGTTTATCAATGGTAAATCTTATATTGATCAGGAAAAGTGTATCCAATGCGGTCGATGTAAAACGGTATGTCCTTATGACGCAATATCGCATCAGGTAAGACCCTGCTTAGCTGTGTGTGGAGTAAATGCAATTAAAAATGATTCGCACAATAGAGCGGTTATTGATAATGATATTTGCGTATCTTGTGGTCAATGTATGGTGAGTTGTCCATTTGGAGCAATTGCAGATAAATCACAAATTTTTCAGTTGATCCGTGCGATGCAATCTGGAAAAGAAGTCATTGCACAGGTCGCACCAGCATTTGTGGGCCAATTTGGAGATCAGGTTTCACCTGGACAAATTAAGAAAGCACTTGAAGAATTAGGATTTACGCACATCTATGAGACGGCTATTGGTGCTGACTTAGGAGCAATTGCAGAGGCAAAACATTATGTTGAAAAAGTAGTAACGAAGGAACAACCATTTTTATTAACCTCGTGTTGTCCTTCATGGGCAATGCAAGCGAAACGATTTTTCCCGGAAACAATTGATAGTATTTCAAATGAATTGACTCCGATGGTTGCTACAGCAAGAATCATGAAGGAAAAACATCCAGATGCAAGTGTTGTATTTATTGGGCCATGTGCATCTAAGAAATTAGAAGCCTCAAGAAAAGATGTGAGATCAGACGTTGATTTTGTGATTACATTTGAAGAACTAACGGGAATGTTTGAAGCAAAGGGTATTCACCCATCCATGTTTGAATCCGATGATGAGTTTAAAGATGCTAGTGGGGTTGGAAGAGGATATGGAGTGGCTGGTGGAGTAGCATCAGCAATTGAAACCATTATTCATGAGAAGTATCCAGACGTAGATGTTTTGATTGAGCATGCGGAAAGTCTTGCAGATTGTAAAAAAATGTTGATGTTGGCCAAAGCTGGAAAGAAGAATGGATGTCTAATTGAGGGAATGGCTTGTCCAGGAGGTTGTGTGGCAGGAGCAGGAACAAATATTGCAATTCCAAAGGCAATGAAAGAAGTACAAAAGTTTAAAGAAAGTGCTCCAAGCAAAATCCCGAATATTGAACAAGAGAAATAAGTTAAGATAAAATAAAATACATTTATATAGCGTGAACAGCGCAGATAGGATTACAATGAAGAAAATTAGAACAAGATTTGCACCAAGTCCAACAGGAAGAATGCATGTTGGAAATCTAAGAACTGCACTCTATGCATTTTTAGTTGCAAAGCATGAGGGTGGAGATTTTATATTAAGAATTGAAGATACAGATCAGGAGCGTCTCGTTGAGGGAGCAATTGATATTATTTACAGAACACTTTCCAAAACGGGTCTTATTCACGATGAAGGGCCAGATATAGATAAGGGAGTCGGTCCATATGTTCAAAGTGATCGTCAAAAAAGTGGCTTATATCTTGAATATGCAAAACAGCTCATTGATAAAAAACAAGCATATTATTGTTTCTGTGATAAAGAGCGTTTAGCAACTTTGTCCCAAGAAATCGTTACAAAAGATGGAGAAACAAAGGAAATAAATATTTACGACAAACATTGTCTGCATTTGTCAAAAGAGGAAATCGAAGAGAAGTTAGCGTCTAATCAACCATATGTTATAAGACAAAATAATTCTCAAGCGGGTAAAACTTCATTCAAAGATGTAATTTATGGAGAAATTGAAGTTGATAATAGTGAGCTAGATGATATGATTTTGATCAAATCAGATGGGTTTCCGACTTATAATTTTGCCAACGTAGTGGATGATCATTTGATGGGAATTACACACGTAGTGAGAGGTAATGAATATTTGTCGTCAACTCCAAAATACAATCGTTTGTATGAAGCGTTTGGATGGGATGTTCCGGAATATATCCACTGTCCACTAATTACGGATGAGGAACATAAGAAATTGTCTAAAAGATGTGGGCATTCTTCTTATGAAGATTTAGTGGATCAAGGATTTATAACAGAAGCGATTGTTAATTTTGTGGCTTTACTTGGATGGAGTCCAGATGATAATCAAGAGATTTTCAGCCTTGAAGATTTAATTCAAAAATTTGATTATACCCATATTTCTAAATCACCAGCGGTATTTGACTATACAAAGTTAAAATGGATGAATGGTGAGTATTTTAAAATCATGGAATTTGATCTATTCTATCAGATGGCAAAACCATATATTGAACAGGCAATATCAAAACCACTTAATTTTGAAAAAATAACAAATATGGTAAAAACAAGAATTGAGATACTTCCAGAAATACCAGCCCTAATTGATTTTTTTGAAGAGCTCCCAGAATACGATCTTGCAATGTATTGTCATAAGAAAATGAAGACAAATGAAGAAAGTTCTCTTGCTGTATTAAAAGAAGTACTTCCAATCTTAGAATCTATCGAATCGTATAATAATGATTCATTATATGAAACACTTATGCAGTTTGTTGCAGATAAAGGATACAAAAACGGATACGTTATGTGGCCAATACGTACCGCAGTTTCAGGAAAACAAACAACTCCAGCTGGAGCGACTGAAATTATGGAAATTTTGGGGAAAGATGAGTCCTTGAAACGATTGAAAAAGGGAATTGAGTTACTTGAGCAAACAATTAACGGATAGTCAAAAACAAGCAATTCATCATGATTTCGGACCCATGCTAGTGCTAGCGGGTCCGGGATCTGGAAAAACATATGTAATTGCTAAACGATTGACAAGACTAATGAATGAGCGTGTGGCCAGACCAGAAGAATTATTAGTTTTAACATTTACAAAAGAAGCAGCGCTTGAAATGAAGCGAAGAACCATTCAAGAACATCCAGATGCCAATCAAATCGTATTTGGAACCTTCCATTCAGTATTTTATCAAATTCTAAAATCACATCCCAAATATCGTAATTATAAGATTATTCAATCAAAGCAAATCCAATCCATTACTAAAAAATGTGCATATGAGCTAGGAATTAAGGAAAGTTACCTAGAAGAAGACTGGTCCCACTATTATGATGCATTCACGGACTATCATGGAAATAAAAATCAGTTCCATGTGAAAGAACAAGATGGCTATGAAATTCTATTAAAAAGTTATTACAAATCATTGGAACAACAAAAAATGCTTGATTTTGAAAGTATTCTTTTTCGCTGTAAAGAGTTACTACTTATGAATCCGGATTTGCTAGAGCATTATCAAAACAGATTCCAATTTGTACTGATCGATGAATTCCAAGATATTAATCCTTTACAGTATGAAATCATTCGGCTTTTGGTTGAAAAACACGGAAATCTACAAGTGGTTGGAGATGATGACCAAGCCATTTACTCGTTTCGTGGTGGATGTCCGGAGATTTTTACTCAATTTGCAAAGGATTACAAAAACTATAAAAGAATCTCTCTTGATATGAATTTCAGAAGTAAATCTGACATTGTTTCGATTAGTAGAGTCTGTATTAAACATAATAAAATTCGATTACCAAAAAGTCCAAAGGCGTATCAAGTGGAGTTAGGAGAGGTGAATTTTATTGAAGAGGTTACAAAAGAAAATCAATACAAAGAAATCATTCAGTATTTATTGAAACCGGATAACAGACAGAAGTGGGAAGATACGGCAATACTGTTTCGCCTGAACGCTAAACAAGGTGAATTTATTGAACAACTGGAAAAAAACAATATTCCATATTACAACCAAAAGAAAAATATAAATATTGCTAATCAGGATAAAGCAATTGTTGTTTTGGAACATATTTTACAATTTATGTTGAGGGAATCAACAAGAACCCACCTATTAGGATTTATTCACTCTATTTATATACAAAGTGAACTGCAAGAGTGGATTGGAAATAGTATGTATGAAGAATGTGTAAAGTTAGATGAACTCAAAAAATACTATAAAAACCACAAAGAAGTATTGAATGCATTGCGAAAGCTTGAACGTGATAGTGTAATTATGAAAAGCATGGATTTATTTGGGTGCACGCACTATATTTTCTATTCAATGGGTTTGTTAAAAGTGCATCCACTAGATGACGAGTATGTAAAGTGGGTTTTAGAAATGGCTAAAAGAACTAAGGAAGTAGATGAGTTTGTTAGTTACTTACAGTCCATATGTAAACGGGATGATAAGGCGAAAGAAGTGTCCGGGATCAAAATCATGTCCTATCACGCATCGAAAGGGCTTGAGTTTGAATCCGTTATCTTACCGGATTTATTGGAAGGGATCGTACCTCATAAGAAAGCACATAAACAATGTGATCTTGAAGAGGAGAGGAGAATGTTTTATGTTGCACTGACGAGAGCAAAGTCAAAATTACTATTTGCAACAATAAAAGAAAACAGTTCCCGTTTTTATCGGGAACTGCAGTAGTTAATTGGAGTAAAACTATTCTTCGGAATCATCAAAGTCATTTTGATCTAAAAATTCATCGAAAGCATCAGCAACTGCTTCGTACTCATCATCATCTTCAATTGCTTCTAATTCTGGATCTGCTTCTGGATTAGAAGCATCTTCTTTATAACGATAGAACCAAACTTCACCATCTTCACTTTCGCCTTCTTCATTCAAAACAAGTAATACAATGTAGTCTTTATCATCTACTTCTAAGATCGTTACTACAGCACAATTAACGCTACTTCCATCTTCTAATTCTAAAGTTACAATCATTTCATCTTCATTTTCATTTAGTGGTTCATTATTCACATCATTATTCATAAAAAATCCTCTTTCTAAGGTTAATAGTTAATTTATTTTATCATTAAATGAGTATCTTGAAAAGTAAATGTTTCGAATAATCAGAAAAAACCTATTATGAATTGACAATTATACAAAAAATTCATAGAATTAAAAGTAGTTAGTTTACTAGAATAGAATACTTGGGTGGTGGTCAATTGAATAGTGATAATTTAGCAAGTGTTGAACAGGTTTGTCAAATGATTCAAAAAGCAAAGAGGGTTGTTTGTATTTTAGGAAACCAAGTCGCTAATGATTGTGGGGCACCAGATTTTACAAGTGATTTTTCATCCTATGAAATTGAAGAGAAGTATCATTATTCTCCAGAAGAAATTCTATCTTCTGGTTTTTATGGTGCAAGAACAGTTAAATTCTACGATTTTTATAAAAAGGAAGTCATATCCCATGAATTAGAACCGAATAATGTTTACCATGGTTTAAAACAACTTCAGGATTATGGTAATTTGTATCGAGTGATCTCATTAAATTATTACGGTTTACCAAAGAAGGCTGGTTTAAAGAATGTAATTGAACTAAACGGGAACATCTATAAGAATTGGTGCACAAAATGTGGGAGAATCTACAATATTGATTATATGAGAAACCATTCTCATGTGCCTATGTGTGTAAGATGTGATAAGGCAATTCGACCAGGCGTTCGTTTGTATGGGGAACTTGTAAAGAATCATGTTATGACAAAGGCAGTGAATGCGTGTCAGAGAGCCGATTTGCTGATTGTTCTTGGAACGAATTTATATGACGAGACAATTCGTTCATATATCACAAATTATTCATCGGATCAGCTTATATTAATTACCGAGAATAAACACTTTACTGATAAAAAAGCAGATTATTTGTTATATGCGTCAATTAAAGACGTTTTCCCAAAAATTTGTGAGGCAGTTATTTCATCGGACGGGAGCATCAATGAATAAAGACTTAGTAACAATTAATCAAACCATGGGTATACCAGAACTGATGGGGGTTACGAATATTTTGCAAGGAACAAATATCTGTATTATTGTTCCACCTGATTCTGTATGCAGTATACGTTTTTATCAAGATGATAAGCTTTTTAGAGAAGTAGTACTCTTGAAAACATATCAAGTTGGAAATACCTACTGCGTATTACTAAAAGATTTTGATTCTATAAATCTAAGATATCAGATTTATTGTGATCATAAATGGATGAAAGACCCATATGCAAAAAGAGTGTTTGGGTATGAAACATTTGGACAAGCGAGAGACAAGGAAACGATTTATTATGGTATTCAGAGGCTATCAGATCGAACAGAGTTCATGAACGCCTCAACTTCTATTGAAAAACCGAACCTGTCGTTGGGAGAAAGCATTATGTATCAGCTCCATGTCAGAGGATTTACGAAGCATGCGAATTCTAAAGTGAAGGCGAAAGGTACTTTTCAAGGGATCATAGAAAAAGTTCCATACTTAAAGGAGTTAGGTATAAATTCATTGGTTCTCTTGCCGGCTTATGAGTTTGAAGATGTGTTATATAATGAAACTTATCAAATGCCAAAAGAGCAGATTGCATTATTTTTGAATCAAAATAAAAAAGAGTGGGAATCAAAAGTGAATTACTGGGGCTTTTCAGATGGATATTATTTTTCACCTAAAAAGGCCTATTCTTATGATGAAAATCCAATTAAAGAATTTCTTTCTTTAGTTGAAACATTGCATAATCATAAGATGGAAGTAATTATGGAAATGTTTTTTTTGCCAAAGCACAGTGCACAATTTATCGCTGAAGTCCTTAAATACTGGACCTATTATATGGGCGTAGATGGTTTTTATCTATTAGGGGAAGAACTTCCAATACAAGAAATCATTCAAGAACCTATGTTACAAAGAACTAAAATCCTTGCAAAATGGCTACCAGAAATAGAAGAACAACAGCACTTGCCCCAGCATTCGATGTATGGGATTCCAAAACGATATCTTGCAGAATGCCAAACGGATTATCAATTTGATATGCGCCGATTTATTAAAGGGGATGCTGATCAATTACAAAAAGTCGCATTTCATATGAAATACCAACCACAGAATAAGGGCATAATTCGCTTTATTACCAATTATGATGGCTTTACAATGATGGATATGGTGTCTTATGATCAAAAACATAATGAAGGAAACGGTGAAGAAAATCGTGATGGAAATGACTATAATCATAGTTGGAACTGCGGTATAGAGGGAGAAACTAGGAAGAAATCCATCTTAGAATTGCGTTTTAAACAAATCTGTAATGCCTTCTCGTTAGTATTGTTATCCCAAGGAACGCCTATGATTTTGGCAGGTGACGAATTTGGGCATTCAACCCGTGGAAATAATAATCCTTATTGTCAGGATAATTCGATAAATTGGTTGAACTGGAAGTTACTTGAGAAAAACAAAAAAATCTTTCATTTTGTAAAAGCACTTATTGAATTGAGGAAGAGTCATCCAATCCTTAGGATGGAGGAACCACTTCGTGGAACGGATTATATTTCCTGTGGTTATCCGGATATATCATATCATTGTGAAGAGGCGTGGTATCCAAGATTTGAAAATTATAACCGTCATTTTGCGCTTATGCTCTGTGGTAAATATGCTAAGAAGGATCGGAAAACAGAAGATAATTTCTTTTATATTGCATGGAATTCGCATTGGATTGATCATGAATTTGGACTACCAAAGCTTCCAAGAGGAAAGTATTGGGAAATCTATATTGATACATCGGATCGTGAGTCAGTTGTTCAAGAGCAAGCGCTCAACCAACCGCTAGAACATGAAGTGATGAAGCGCTTTAAAGAGAAAATCGTTGTAAAACCTCGCACGACCATTGTACTAATCAGTCGGGATTTGGCCAAGAATCGAGATAAGGAGTAAGTTTATTAATGAGTATTATTAAACATTTTGCGACCATTACAAAACATAAATGTATGGTAATGAAAAGTTGCTTTCGAGTAGGACTTTATAGACAGGGACTGTTACATGATTTATCAAAATACTCATTTGAAGAATTTATGATTGGCGCAAACTATTATCAGGGGAAACGTAGCCCAAATGATGCCGAGAGAGAAGAACATGGATATTCAAGTGCTTGGCTACATCATAAAGGACGAAATAAGCATCATTATGAGTATTGGATGGATTATTCAGTTATTAGTATCAATGAAAAAATAGTCCCAGTTGAAATGCCGATAAAGTACGTTATTGAGATGTTTTTAGATCGTGTTGCGGCTTCAAAAGTCTATGAAAAAGAGAAATATACGGATTCCAGTGCATATGAGTATTTTATGAAGGGGAATTATCAAGGACTAATGCATGTAAAAACGCATAGAGCATTAAAAAGTTTGCTAATGCGTTTGAAGGAATGCGGTGAAAAGGAAACATATTCTTATATCAAAAAGAAGGCTTTTCTTGACGAATACATGGGGATTTGATAAACTTTCATTTGGGTAAAAAATTAGTAAGACCATGGAGGCTGAAATGATCGATAATCGTAACGTATTATTTAGTGGGATGCAAGCAACAGGAAATTTAACACTAGGGAATTATTTGGGAGCATTAAAGAATTGGATTCATTTAGCAGATGAATATGAGTGTTTCTATAGTGTTGTAGATATGCATTCAATTACCGTTCGACAAGATCCAGCAGAGCTTAGAAAGAATGCTAGAAACCTTTTAACATTATATATTGCAGCAGGACTCGATCCAAAGAAAAACTGTATTTATTATCAATCTCACGTGAGTGGACATGCAGAATTATCTTGGATTTTAAATTGCTATACCTATATGGGCGAATTAAATAGAATGACTCAATTTAAGGACAAGGCAGCAAAACATACAGATAATATAAACTCGGGATTATACACTTATCCAGTTTTAATGGCGGCAGACATTCTACTTTTTCAGGCAGATGTGGTTCCGGTGGGCAAAGATCAATTACAACATTTAGAAATTACTAGGGATATTGCAACTCGTTTTAATGGTATTTATGGTGACGTATTTACCGTTCCAAAACCATATATTGGTAAGGCTGGCGCCAAGATTATGTCATTACAGGAGCCAACCAAAAAGATGTCAAAATCGGATGAGAATACCAATGCAAGTATCTATTTAATGGATGACCCAGACGTTATTATTCGCAAATTTAAGAGAGCAGTTACAGATTCGCATGCATGTGTTCGTTATCACGAAGATCAACCGGGAATCTCAAATTTAATGGATATTTATTCTGTTTGTACAAATAAATCATTGGAAGAAATTGAGAAAGAATTTTCTCAAAGTGGTTATGGTGAGTTTAAACTGGCGGTTGGTGAAGCGGTGGTAAGTGTACTTAAACCAGTTCAAGAACGCTTCTATGAATTACAAAAAGATAAAACTTATATTGATAGTATAATTAAAGAAAATAGTGAAAAAGCAAATTATTATGCAACAAAGACTTTGAGAAAAGTACAAAAGAAAATAGGTTTTCCTGAACGCATTCGATAGTTCAATCAAGTATTAAAGGAGTCGAGAATCGATTGCATGTCACTGGGTAGAGGTGCAATAAAGGTTAATGGTTCATGTGTTATAGGATGTGAAAAACTAAGGCGATAAGAGTGTAGGGCCTGACGCTGAATATATGTAAAGTCAGGGTTGTATAGAAAATCACCAATAATTGGATGGTTCATATGTTTTAAATGAACACGAATCTGATGCGTTCTTCCTGTCTCGAGAGTGAGAGAAAGAAGAGCAAGTGAGGTATATGTTTTAAGTGTATGATAGTGTGTGATAGCTGTTTCACCGGTGATTTGATTGACTTCGCGTTCAATGATGGAGTCACTCACACGGGCAATTGGAGCATCGATTGTTCCATTGAGTGTAGTGGGAATTCCATTTACGATTGCAAGGTATTCACGTGTAAGAGCTTTATTTGCGACTTGCGTAGAAAGTATAGAGGCAGATAACATATTCTTAGCAATAATGGTAAGACCGGAGGTGTCCTTATCTAAACGATTTACACAGCGAAAGGTAAAGGGGCACCCCTTTGATAGATAATAATACAT
>CAZWNX010000002.1:16012-19067 GCA_964635395.1 uncultured Lachnospiraceae bacterium | reverse complement strand
TTTTTTAAAGCAATGATAAGCTGATCCGAGTAATTCTGTTTTTTTAGAAATTCTTTAATGGATAGTCCGTCATATTCTTTTGTAATTGGATAGGTTAGTATTCGTTCCACTAGTTTGATTTTACCTGCTTCCATAAATCGTTATAAAGCTGATCTCCATCTTCGCCAAGATACTGATAGGTTTCTAAATTTGAGTATTTAGTTAGATCAGGAAAAGCAATTTCATTCTTTTTTAGTTCTTCATCTTCAACTAAATCCCGAACTTTAGAATTAGGAGTAGAATAAGTAATATATTCAAAATTCTTTAGAGCAATATCTGGTTGACATAAAAAGTTTATGAATGTTTCGGCATTCTCTTTGTTTTTTGCATTTTTAGGGATAACCCAAGAATCAATCCATACATTGGTTCCTTCTTTTGGAATAACATAGACTAAATCAGGGTTTTCTCTTTGGGTGAAGATCGCTTCACCGGAATAGATAACTCCAATAGCAGCTTCGTTTCCAATCATTTTATCGCGAACTTGATCAATTACATAGGCTTGTGTAAGTGGTTTTTGCTCAATTAACGAATTTTTGATATCTTCTAATTCAGTGGCATCTGTTGTGTTAATCGAGTACCCTTTATATTTTGCAGCTACCATAAAAGCATCCCGAACGGAGTCTTGCATTAAGATATTATCTTTATATCGTTCATCCCATAGAGCGCTCCAGGAATCAATTGGTTCTTCCACCATGGTTTTGTTGTATAAAATACCAACTGTTCCAAAGCAATAAGGGACACTGTAGGCATTTGTGGGATCAAAAGCTTTCGACTGTTCATAGTATGCTGCATCAATATTAGTAGCATTTGGAATATTATCAAAATTCAATTCAGCCAATAAGTCATTTTGAATCATTTTTTCAATCATATAATCTGATGGGCAAATTACATCATACTTAGAAGCACCAGATTCTACTTTAGGATACATAATTTCATTGGTTTCATACTCATCATAGATGACTTTGATTTCGTATTCTTGTTCAAATTGTTCTAATACTTCTGGGTCGATATATTCCCCCCAGTTATAAACAATTAGTTCCCCATTCTTGGCTGTTTTTTGACCACATCCTGTAATTGTAAATAGGGTTAGGGATGCAATTAGTAATGCGATAAATCTTTTTTTCATTTGGACCTCCATAGATGTTTATTTATTATGCTATTTTTTGTGTTTGTGATTTGTTTTTGCGAATGGAATTCTTTTTATTGGAGAATAATAATAGTAATAATACTGCAACAAAGATAATTGAAGATAATGCATACATTTCGGGTTTAATACCCTTTTTTACTTCGGTGTAGATTTTTGTAGAAAGAGTATCAACACCGGGTCCTTTGGTAAAATGGGTAATGATAAAATCATCAAGTGACATTGTAAACGCCATTAAAAATCCCGTCAAAATACCAGGTAATAGATCTGGGAAAACAACTTTGAAAAAAGCCTGTAAATGAGACGCCCCCAGATCTAGCGCTGCCTCATAAGTACTTGGGTTAAGTTGCTTAATTTTAGGCATTACACTCAATATTACAAATGGAATATTAAACGTAATATGGGCAAGTAAGATGGTTGTAAATCCAAAATCCGATTTTAGCGTAATAAAAATTAACATCAATGAGATTCCGGTTACAATATCAGCATTTAACATTGGAATATTTGCAATTCCAAGAAGTAAAAGGCGTGTTCTTTTTTTCATACCATCCATTGCAATACATGCAATGGTACCAATTATAGTAGCAATCAACGCAGAGGAGAATGCAAGGATAAGAGTATTTGATAGTGCCTGTAAAATAACTTCATCCTGAAATAATCTGACATACCACTTAATCGAAAAACCACCCCATTTTGATCTCGTTTTACTATTATTAAAGGATAGAACAATGAGTGTAGCGATTGGAGCATATAAAAAGATAAAGATACAGATAATATATAGTTTTGATGTAATTTTTCGAATCATATTAGATTGCCCTCCCCATCTTTATCAAATACAGCGGAGAAGATCATGCTCACAATAATAAAAATCATAAGGACTAAGGAAAGTCCACTTCCTAATTGCCAGTTACTAGCTTGTGTAAAAGCTTGTTCGATGACATTACCGATTAAAAGAATCTTGCTTCCACCTAATAGGTCGGAGATTACAAAGGTGGTCAATGCTGGTACAAATACCATAGTGATACCACTGATCACCCCAGGAAGGCTTAGTGGAAGAATTACTTTTAGGAAGGTCTGCAAAGAGTTTGCTCCCAAATCTTTGGCGGCATTGATCACAGAATCATCAATTTTGATTAAGCTATTATAGATTGGTAAAACCATAAAAGGTAAAAAATTGTAAACCATACCCAGAATGATTGCATAGGGGGTATTGATAATCATTAATTTTGGAAGATGAAAAACGGATAAAATGGAATTAATGACTCCATTTCGTTCAAGTAAAGTTTGCCATGCCAAAGTTCGAAGCAAGAAATTCATCCACATTGGCAAAATAAAAATCATTACAATGAAACTATTTTGATTGACGTTCATATTGGCAAGAAGCATTGCTAATGGATAAGCAAGCACTAAGCAAATAATTGTACTAATAAAAGATAGAATCAAAGATAAAAAGAATGCCTTTTGATGTTCCCTTGAAGAGATAGCAAGAATATTTTGTAATGTAAATGCTCCAGTATCATCTATAAAACCATAATAGAAAACCATGCACAAAGGGATAATAATAAAAGCGGTAGACCATAGAACATAAGGCGTAATGAAAGTTTTCTTATTCATCAATAATCGTTGCCTCCTCATCCTTTGAGAGCGGTTTATTCATAATTTGTATATTGAAAGGGTCAACGGATATTCCAACCATTTCTCCAACACTAAACATTTTGGTGGAGTGAATAAGCCACTCAAAACCATTTGCCTGTACTTCCATCTCATAATGAACACCTTTGAAGATCACGTGTGAAACAACACCCGTCATTTTGGCGCCCTGTGGACTACCAAGAAGAACATCTTCTGGACGAATGACAACATCCACAGGAG
>CAZWNX010000002.1:13207-15912 GCA_964635395.1 uncultured Lachnospiraceae bacterium | reverse complement strand
TGTGTTACGTAAACAAACGTAATTCCCAACTCGTTTTTAAGTCGAATAAGTTCATATTGCATATCTTGGCGAAGTTTTAAATCAAGTGCTCCTAGGGGCTCATCTAATAAAAGTATTTTGGGTTCGTTTACAATGGCTCTGGCAATGGCAATTCGCTGTTGTTGCCCACCACTGAGTGAGTCCGGCATTCTTTTTTCGAATCCATCTAAACCAACTAACTTCAGCGCATATTTGATTTTATCCTGTATATAAGCTTGGCTCTTGTTCTTGATTTTCAAACCAAAGGCAATATTTTCGTAAATATTCATATGTGTAAAAAGTGCATATTTTTGAAATACGGTATTGAGTTGGCGTTTGTTTGGTGGAAGATGTGTAATGTCAGAATCATAGAACATTACCTTTCCATCATCTGGATTTTCGAAGCCACCAATAATGCGAAGTGTAGTTGTTTTGCCACATCCACTTGGTCCTAACAATGTTAGAAATTCATTTTCGCGAATATATAAATCTAATTTATCTAATACGCAATGATTACCATAGGATTTGGATATGTTGACCAAGTCGATGATTTTTGTACTCATAATTGCCTCCTAAAAGCTTGGGGGACTACTCACCCAAATTAGAGTAGCACCAATTTTTTCTGCCTGAATATAATGGGTTAATGATGGTGTAAAATAAAAAGATTCGCCTTTTTTAGCACGAACCACTTTTTTTCCTATGTGAATTTGAACGGATCCAGTTAGTACATAACCGAACTCTTCGCCTTCATGAGGTAAATCTGGATAAGTTGATCCATTTGGTGCAAGTGTTAAGCGAATGGGTTCCATCTCATTCTTTTGAGCATTTGGAATAATCCATTCAATTTTATTATGAAGTTCATCATCTAATTTGGTAAAATAGTCTGCTTCCTTAAAGACAATCTGTTCATCGTTTTCTTCACTAAAGAATTCCTTTAAATCAGTTCCTAAACATTGAAGAATATTCATCAGTGAGGCAATGGAAGGAGATGTTAGTTCGCGTTCAAGCTGGGAAATGAATCCTTTTGATAATTCACTTCGATCTGCTAATTCTTCCTGTGTTAAACCTTTTTGGATTCGAAGAGCCTTGATTTTATGTCCGATATTCATAAAGTTATCCTTTCTGAATAGTTTTAATAAACATTGTGTTTACTTTTACTAAACAGCACAGCTACAATTATACTATATTCATATGCGTTGTCAATGTGATTTAAAGTAATTTTGAAAATAAAAATTCAATCAAAATGATTAACAAAAATGGGGGTTTGTGGTAGTATAAAAGAAATAATAAATTGAACTAAAAACATCATTTATAGGGGATGTTGCATGAACAGCATGCGGATAGGAGACAAATTGAAAGCAGAACAAGAGAGATACGTAGCGTATGTTTCCACCTATACCATGGGTGAAAAAAACGGGATTCGAATTTATGATGTCGATTTGAAGAATGGGAGATTTATTGAAAAAGATACTGTTGAAATATCAAATTCTTCTTATGTAACAATATCCCATAATAAGAAATTCTTATACTCCATTACAGATTTTGGTGTTGAATCCTTTCGGATCAAAGCGGATGGTGGATTGGAATTTGTAAATCACGCAAGTATAAATGGAATGAGAGGTTGTTATCTTTCAACGGATTATGATGATAAATTTTTATTTGTAGCGGGCTATCACGATGGAAAGACAACTGTTCTTAAATTACATGAAGACGGCAGTGTGCTTGAAATAACGGATGAGGTATTTCATAAAGGGTTGGGCAGTATTGCTGAACGTAATTTCAGACCCCATGTTAGCTGTGTGAAAATGACGAGGGATAATCAGTATTTGATGGTTGCTGATCTTGGAATGGATCATGTCTATATCTATCATTTACAGCATGACACGGGTAAATTAAAGCATGTGGATACAATTCGAAGTGAGATGGAATCAGCACCAAGACATCTCAAAATGGAAAAAAGTGGTAAGTTTCTATACATTGTATATGAATTAAAAAATTACATTGATGTGTACCGCTATGAGAATATTGACAATGATCCTGAATTTTATAAAGTTCAGACAATTTCCACACTAAACGAATACCATGCTGGTGGTTCAGCAGCAAGTGCTCTTAAATTTTCTTTGGACGAAAAATATGTGGTTAGCTCAAATGCTGGAGATAATAGTGTGATTTTATATCAAATTAATCATTCCAATGGTTCGCTAAAGAAATTATTCTGTTTACCAATTAGTGGTGATTATCCAAAGGATGCGGCACTATTTCCAGATGACAGACATTTGGTTTCATTAAATCATGAATCAAATACATTAACGTTTTTCAAAGTAAATATTGAAAAGAAAATTCTTGTCATGAATGGTAAAGAAATGAAAATTGACAGACCAAATTGCATTATCTTTCACAAAATCGAAGGATAATATAGCCAAGATAAATTTAGTTTTGCAAGTCTAGTTTTGCAAGTCGCCTGCAGATAATGCAGGCGGTTTTTTATTAATCGATTTTAATGAATTGGTATAGAATATGACACGATATGTCATATAGAAGTGCTATTATGGATTTAGAAACATAATATGAATCGTGATAAAGATAGATAATGGAGGGAATACTATGCCAAGACCACAAACCAAAACGGATTTATTGTTTGCAGCTACAACGCAGTATGATTTTTCAAAAGATGATAAAAAGAAAGA
>CAZWNX010000002.1:0-13107 GCA_964635395.1 uncultured Lachnospiraceae bacterium | reverse complement strand
AATGGTATGAATTTATATCGTGGCTGTACACATGGTTGTATCTATTGTGATAGTAGGAGTAAATGCTATGGGTTCGAACATGATTTTGAAGATATTGAGGTAAAACAGAATGCACCAGAGCTTCTTGAACGGGCACTTCGTTCAAAAAGAAACAAGTGTATGATTGGGACTGGATCGATGTGCGATCCCTATATGCCTTGCGAACAGACACTTGGCTTAACACGTAAATGTATAGAAATCATTGAGAAATATGGATTTGGATTTACACTTATTACAAAATCAAACCTTATCCTTAGAGATTTGGATTTACTAAAGAAGATTCACCAAAATGCAAAGTGTGTTGTTCAGATTACCCTGACGACTTATGATGATAATTTATGTAAAATAATTGAGCCCAATGTTTGTACTACAAAGGAACGAATAGAAATATTGAACATCCTAAAAGACAACAATATTCCAACAATTGTATGGCTTTCGCCAATACTGCCATACATAAATGATACTGCTGAAAATATTGAGGGAATTGTCGATGCATGTATTAAAGCGAATGTGAAGGGAATTCTATGTTTTGGAATGGGACTGACACTTCGAGAAGGAAATAGAGAGTATTTTTATGAAAAGTTAGATGAGCATTTTCCAGGTATGCGTCAAAAATACCATCAAAAATATGGATATTCTTATCAAATCATGAGTGATCATAACGAAAAACTCATGAAAATATTCAAACGCAGATGTATGGATGCAGGAATTCTTCATACGCCCAAAGACTGTTTTTCCTATTTGCACGAGTTTTCTTCAAACTATCAGCAGATGTCATTATCGGATTGGTTATAGATGTTCTTTAGATACTCCATTTTGGCGGTAGTATTTTCCAATAAAGCATCTAATAAGGTAAGGCATGTCATTGCTTCAACCACAACAACAGCTCTTGGGACAACGATTGGATCATGTCTACCTTTGATGGTAATCGTAACATTTTCACTAGATGAATTCACAGTTTCTTGCTTACTAAAGATAGAAGGAGTGGGTTTAAAATGCGCTCGTAAGATGATATCGGAACCATCACTGATACCTCCAAGAATTCCACCACTGTGATTTGTTTTTTTAACGATTTGCTTGCCGTCGAAATGGAAAGAATCGTTATTTTGTGAGCCTCTTAAAGCAGAAGCAGCAATTCCATCCCCAACTTCAACTGCTTTTACAGCACCAATAGACATAAGTGCTTTCGAAAAATTTGCATCGAGTTTATCAAAAACAGGCTCTCCAAGTCCGGGCATACATCCAGTCACGACACATTCCACAACACCACCGACAGAATCATATTGCATCATACATTCATCAAGATATTGTTCGGCTTCTTTGGAAGCTTCTTGATCAGGCATTGCAGTAGCAAGCGTTACTATATTTTGTTTGTCAAAGCGGCTGTAATCGATTTGGATTGGTCCAATGGAGCGAGTATATGCACAGACATCAATGTTGAACTCTGCCAGTATTTTCTTGGCAATGGCGCCTGCAGCAACACGACCAATTGTCTCTCTAGCAGAAGAGCGTCCGCCACCTCGATAGTCGCGAAACCCATATTTTTGATCATACCCAAAATCTGCATGTCCAGGACGATAGCACTGCGCAATTTCGGAGTAGTCTTTTGAAATTTGAGAAGTGTTTGGTACTAAGAGTGAAATTGGAGTACCAGTTGTCTTACCTTCAAAAAGACCAGATAAAATCTGAACTTCATCGGATTCTTTACGTGGTGTTGTATAGCGGGATTGACCTGGTTTTCTGCGATTCAAATAGTCTTGTATCTCCGAACTAGTCAATTCCAAACCAGATGGACATCCATCAATAATAACTCCAATTGCAGCGCCGTGTGATTCACCCCAAGTATGTATTGTAAAGCGTTTTCCAAATAATGAACCTGCCATAGTATCCTCCAAAATATATCATATTTATTCGTATTATAATCCGTATTCGGTTTATTATATCCAATTTAATTAGAGCTAGCAATAAGAAGAGGAATCTTTTGATAAAAAATGTTTTGCAAACATGCAAAAAAATGGTATTATTAGAATAATTATACAATTTGGTGTGGGGTATAAAATTCATGAAAAATAAGATTCTTAGCAAGCTCATGAGTTTATCAAAAAAACATAGATTACTAAAACCAGTATCACTTGCAAGTGTTGTTGCATATTTATTAATCTATTATGCCGGAATGTTATTCTGGAAAAACAGAGCGAAAATCACTGTTTTCTCCAGTGTTTTGTTGTGTTTTTTTATTAGCGCAAGTTTTTCCTATGAGGGCGTTCTTGATTCAAAGGAAACGCTGATTCCGTTTCATTATGAAGAATCAACGGTGTCCGACCTATATATTTATGAAGCAGATGAAGATCCTATGACAGAAGAAGTCATTGATGATTTGGATGTAATGGAAGGATATGAGAATTCAGAATTTGAAATTTTGGAAGAAAATGAAACCTATAGTATAGAGGAAATCTTAAAAGAAAATGAAACGGATTTAAGTGCCGAAACATCTCAAAGTCAGCTAGAAATGCAAAAAGATGATTGGAGATTATTGCTTATTAATAAGCAAAATCCAATTCCAGATGAGTATTCTTTTACACTTGGTACAATTAAGGGTTCAATGAAATGTGATGAGCGCATTATTCCTGATTTATTAGAGATGCTTCAGGGAGCAAAGGAAGATGGTATTTCGCTTGTTATTTGTTCGCCATACAGAGATTTAAATCGTCAGAAAGTTTTGTTTGATCGTAAAGTGAGTATTTATAAGAAAAAAGGGATGTCCCATATGCAGGCTTATCAATCGGCATCAAGGACCGTAACTGTTCCAGGAGCTTCGGAGCATCAGGTTGGACTTGCTTTAGACATTGTATGTTCTTCATATACTGCTCTAAATGAAGGATTCGGTGAGACGCAGGCAGGGACTTGGCTTGCCAAGAACAGCTATATCTATGGATTTATATTGCGTTATCCATATGGTAAAGAAGAGATTACTGGAATTCAATACGAACCATGGCATTTTCGCTATGTAGGTAAAGACGCTGCCAAAGAAATCACAGATAATAATTTGACGCTAGAAGAATATGTATCAACATTGAAATAATTATAGAAATGAGGATTTTATGTATCGCATTATAAATCAAGACGGGCTAGCAAAATCCGCAACGTTTCAGACTGTTCATGGAGAGATTCAGACTCCCGTTTTTATGAATGTAGGTACAGTTGCTGCAATTAAAGGAGCTGTATCAACCAAAGATTTGTTGGATATTGGGACGAGTGTGCAATTATCCAATACCTACCACCTGCATGTTCGAACGGGTGATAAATTGATTCATGATTTTGGTGGATTACACAAATTTATGGTTTGGGATCGCCCGATATTAACGGATTCTGGAGGATTCCAAGTGTTCTCGCTAGCTGGACTTCGCAAAATCAAGGAGGAAGGCGTCTATTTTTCATCCCATATTGATGGTCGCAAAATCTTTATGGGTCCAGAAGAAAGTATGCAGATTCAATCAAATCTTGCATCAACGATTGCAATGGCATTTGATGAATGCCCACCTAGCAAAGCAGAACGAGATTATGTGAGACCTTCTATAGAAAGAACTACAAGATGGCTTGTTCGTTGCAAGGATGAAATGAAACGACTAAATCAACTTGAACAAACCATAAATAAAAACCAATTACTGTTTGGAATCAATCAAGGTGCTATCTACAATGATTTAAGAATCGAGCATGCAAAGCAAATAACAGAGTTAGATTTGCCGGGATATGCACTTGGTGGTTTGGCCGTTGGTGAAAGCCATGAGCAGATGTATGATGTATTGGATCACACGGTTCCATATTTACCAAAGGATAAACCGACCTATTTGATGGGCGTTGGAACTCCTGCCAATATTATCGAAGCTGTTTCGAGAGGCGTTGATTTTTTTGATTGTGTGTATCCATCACGTAATGGACGACATGGACATTTATATACAAAATATGGAAAAATCAATCTTTTCAATCAAAAATATGAGCTTGATGCAAGACCAATCGAAGAAGGCTGTGGTTGCCCAGCTTGCAGGGATTATTCAAGAGCTTATATCAGACATTTGTTAAAAGCAAAAGAAATGCTTGGAATGAGACTTTGCGTTCTTCATAATTTATATTATTACAATCATTTAATGGAAGATATAAGGGGTGCAATTTTAGAAAATCGTTTTCAGGCTTTCAAAAAGGAAGCACTCGATAACTTGCAGTATTACAATAAGAACTCATAGGAGGGGCAGTAAATGGATGACCGAAGAAGAAGTAGACGAATCGAATTGGGTTCTAAGATAATTATCAAGCGTTTAGACCAGCCACTAGTAGCGGATCACGAAACGGATGTTGAGGTGATTGATGTATCCAAAAATGGACTGGGTTTTATCTGTTCAGATGTATTACAAATCGGATCAGTATATGAAGCATATCTAACCATCTGGACCAAAGAAGTCATTCATGCTTTTATTGAAATTGTCAGGATTGTCAAAAAAGAAGATGGTTTGTACGAATATGGAGGCATATTTATTGGAATGCCGGAGATGGATACAGCAAGAATTGCAATCTATGAAACGGTGAGTATTGAATTGAATAAGCAAGGATAGAAAAATTATAAGAATATATAAATCAGGCGCCTAACAGTTACGTTAGGCGCCTGTGTCATTTTCTAGTGAATATCGTGCGTAGACAATCAAATGATATTGTGAGTTACTGCACTAACGAATTCAAATCTTCGTAGAAATTAGGATAAGATATGTTCACACACTCACTTCCTTGAATCGTAGTAGTGCCTTCGCTTTGTAATGCGCAGACTGCAAAACTCATGGCAATGCGGTGGTCAAGTTTGGAATCTATGGTACAACCGGTAAGGGTAGCGCCACCTTTGATAATCATTCCATCTTCAAGCGCCTCAATTATTGCCCCCATTTTAGATAGATTATCAACCATAACATCAATTCGATTCGATTCTTTGACCTTTAATTCAGCGGCATCCTTAACAATTGTAGTTCCTTCTGCAAAGGCCGCCATGATAGCAATAATTGGGATTTCATCAATTAAAGTTGGGATTATGGCACCATCTATAAGGGTTCCGTTCAGATTACTTGAACGAACGAGTAAATCAGCACATGGTTCACCACTGGCAGATGATTCGTTTAACAGGGTAATATCAGCGCCCATCTTACGACATACTTCTAAGATTCCGGCACGTGTTGGATTAATGCCAACATTTTTAATCAGAATTTCTGAATTTGGAACGATGAGGCCTGCGGCAATAAAAAATGCGGCAGAAGAGATATCCCCAGGAACAACGATGTTTTGAGCAACCAATGTTGGCTCGGGCTGTATGCTGGCGGTTGTGCCAACTGTTTCAATTTGAGCCCCAAAATGAGAGAGCATAATTTCGGTATGATTTCTGCTGATAAATGGTTCGGTTACTTGTGTGACCCCATCGGCATACAGACCAGCCAGCAAAATCGCTGATTTCACCTGGGCAGACGCAACTTTTGAATGATAATGGATTCCGGTTAACGCTGACCCTTCAATTCGAAGAGGAGCGCATTGGTTGCCGCGAATACTTTGGATGTTAGCTCCCATTTGCGTGAGGGGATCTATAATGCGTCCCATTGGTCGTTTTTGAATGGATTCATCCCCTGTTAGTTCACAACTAAATGGCTGGGCACAAAGGATACCGGAGATCATACGCGTAGTTGTCCCACTGTTTCCAGCATCTAAAATAGAATCAGGTTTAGACAAACCATGTAATCCTTTTCCGTGGATGAGAATTTGTTCTTGTGTATTTTCAATTTGAATGCCTAGTTTCCTAAAACAAGCAATGGTAGATAAACAATCAGCACCTTGAAGGAAATTTGTTACCTGAGTAGTTCCTTTTGCAAGAGCGCCAAACATGACGGCACGATGTGAGATTGATTTATCACCGGGAATGGTAACACTTCCTTTTAACTTGGATACCTTTTGATATTCCATAATCATTTCCTTTCGTAGATGGTATAAGCATGATCTTTCAGTGTTTGAATGGCTTCAAGAGAAGATTGCTCATCATAGAATTCAATGCGCAAAGCCCCTTCTTCGTACTCACGGTTATGCATGATACCAATATTTTTAATACTAATAGCCTTCTTCGCTAGCAATGTGGCAGTGGTTGCAATTGCACCTGCTTCATCTGGAATGTCTAAATAAATAGCAAAGGATTTTTTGAGAGGTCCACTAGAAGCATCGGCAAAGGAGTCCCTGTAGTTTTTAGAACGTTCAAAAAACGAATACAGGTTGCTTGAGTCTTTTTGCTCGACATGTTCTTTAATGGTTTCAAGGGCCATTATATAACTCTCTAATAAGGATACAATGTTTTCTGAATTATTTAAACAAATTTGTTGCCACATAGTTGGATTCGAAGAGGCGATTCGGGTGATATCTTTAAAACCGCCCGCAGCGATTAATTTCATTTTTCCATTGTCATCATCACAATCATTCACAAGATTAACTAATGAAGATGCGATAACATGGGGAAGATGACTAATTGCTGCTGTGATGTAATCGTGTTCTTCATAGGTCATTTGAATTGGAATGGCCCGAAGATTTTGTATAAATGATTGAAAAAAAAGTATTTGATCCTGGCTGACATCTGGGGTAGGCGTAAAAACATAAAAAGCATTCTCGAGTAAGAGTGGATTCGAATGAGCAAATCCACTTGTTTCACTTCCTGCCATCGGGTGCCCACCAATAAAGTGTTTTGACAATGAAGAATTCTGAACCGTTTGGTGGATGCTTGATTTTACGCTTCCAACATCGGTAACAATTGCCCCTTCTTTGACATAGGGAGCAAGTTCCTTTAGCAGATGGTTGTTATGTGATACGGGTGTACAGAGAAAAATCAAATCACAGTTGCTTAAGTCTGCACCTACTTGCGTGCAGACTTGATCAATAATATTGGTTTGTAAGGCCTGATCCAAAGAATCCTGATCAAGGTCATATGCAATGATTTTATAGTCTGGCATAAACTTACGGATTGCCTTTGCAATAGAACCACCAATGAGTCCAAGGCCTATAAAACCACAAATGGAATCAGACATAGTGCGCCTCCAAAATAAATAGTATTCGAATGAAAAACTAAAATTCCCGTTTCATAAGTGCTGCAAACGGACGTAGTTCTTGACATAGAAGGTCAAAGTTATCAAATGTTAGTGATTGAGGACCATCAGATAGAGCATTTGCAGGATCGTTATGTACTTCAATCATTAGTCCATCTGAACCAGCAGCTACAGCTGCTTTTGCCATTGCAGGAACATAACGGTAATCACCTGTAGAGTGTGATGGGTCAACAATAATTGGTAAGTGTGTTTTTTCCTTTAAAACAGCAACAGCACTTAAGTCAAGTGTATTACGTGTTGCAGTTTCGTAAGTACGGATACCGCGTTCACATAGAACAACATTTGGATTACCAGCCGCAATAATATACTCAGCAGCATTTAACCACTCATCAATGGTAGCACATAATCCTCTTTTTAGCAAAACAGGAAGGCCACAACGACCAGCCTCTTTTAGAAGTTCAAAGTTTTGCATGTTTCTAGCACCAATTTGAATCATATCTACATATTTAATAGCAGCGTCAATGGCTTCTTTACTGGTTACCTCACAAATTGTCCCAAGACCGGTCTCTTCCTGAGCAACTTTCATATAGCGAAGACCTTCTTCTTCAAGTCCTTGGAAAGAGTATGGAGAAGTTCTAGGTTTATATGCACCGCCTCTAAGAAATGTTGCGCCTGAAGCTTTCACGTGATGTGCAATCGTCAGTAATTGTTCCTGTGTTTCAACGGCACAAGGTCCAGCCATAATACACAAAGTATTTGGTCCAATGATTGTATTCCCAACAGGAATGATACTTGGATCAGGATGTAACTTCTTATTGGAAAGTTTGTAGGATTCTGAAATAGATACAATTTTTTCTACATCATCAAAAAGTGTAATATTATTGCTTGGAAGTTTGCTCTTATCACCAATCACACCAATAATGGTTGTTTCTTCACCTTCAGATAGATGTGTATGCAAGCCATATTGTTCAACGTAATTACGTACAATACAGATATTTTCTTTTGTAGCATTTGGTTTCATAACAATAATCATAATGATTTCCTCGTTTCCTCTTATAAAATTGATTTATTTAGTGTAATTCACAATACTGTATTATATTAACGTAGGAATAGAATCTATGTCAACACTTTGTTGCTTTAAAGTATAACACTTTAAAGCGCTAAACAATTAATCTGATAATATTTACAAAAAATTCTTGTAATCAGTCTTTTCTTTTAGTAAAATGTACACATGGGGCATGGTTAAAAGTGGGGAAAAATAGAAATCTTTGACAAAGTGTCCAAAAAATAGCACAAAATTGGAGGAAAACGTATGAAGGTTTACACAACTGATAAGATTCGCAACGTAGTGTTACTAGGTCATGGGGGAAGTGGAAAGACAAGTTTACTAGAAGCAATGGCCTATTTGTCGGGACTTACGAGCAGAATGGGAAAAGTAACCGATGGCAATACGATTAGCGATTATGGCAAAGAAGAGCAAAAACGCAAATTTTCCATTAACACATCACTAGTAGCACTTGAATGGGATGATATAAAGATTAATGTGCTAGATGCACCGGGTTATTTTGATTTTGTAGGAGAAGCGCAGGAGGCAGTTGCAGCAGCGGATGCAGCAGTCATTGTTGTAAGTGGTAAATCAGGTATTGAGGTGGGTACTGAAAAAGCTTGGGATTTATGTGAAAAATATAAATTACCGCGTATGTTTTATGTATCTGAAATGGATGTTGATAATGCGTCATTTCGACAGGTGGTAGAGGATTTGACGGAAAAGTATGGCAAGAAAATTGCGCCGTTTCATCTACCAATTCGTGAAAATGAAAAATTTGTCGGCTATGTTAATGTAGTTAGCCAAAATGGAAATAGATGGCAGGGAAAAGACGTGGTTGAATGCGAAGTTCCTGAATATAATAAGGAAAATTTGGGAATTTGCAGAGATGCGTTAATGGAAGCGGTTGCTGAATCTTCTGAAGAAATGATGGAACGCTATTTTGGTGGAGAAACATTTTCCGATGCTGAAATACGTGCAGCGCTTCGAGCAAATGTAAACGATGGTTCCATTGTTCCATTAACAATGGGGTCAAATACACTATGTCAGGGCGTGTATACGTTGCTGGATGATATTGTAAAATATATGCCAAGTCCAGAAAATCGAAAAGTCGCCGGTATTAATATGAAGAATAAAGAAATTTTTGAAGCAAACTATGATTTTTCGAAATCAAAATCTGGTTTTATTTTTAAGACAATAGTGGATCCGTTTATTGGTAAATATTCATTAGTTAAAATCTGTTCGGGTGTATTTAAAACGGATGACATGCTTTTAAATAGCGAACGGGATATTGAAGAAAAGATTGGTAAATTATATGTGATGCAAGGCAATAAAACGTTTGAAGTGGCAGAGGCACATGCGGGTGATATTATTGCACTTGCTAAATTATCAGATGCACAAACAGGGGATAGTCTTGGAACAAAAGCGGCTCCAATCATGTACACGAAAGCTGATATTTCAAAACCATATACCTATAAGCGGTATTATGTGAAGAATAAGGCGGATATGGATAAGGTATCCCAGTCTTTACAAAAAATGACACATGAAGATTTAACACTACGAGTTGAAAATGATGCTGAAAATGGACAGATGTTATTATACGGAATGGGCGATCAGCATTTAGAAGTGGCAATCAGTAGGTTGCTAAATGAATATAAGGTCGAAGTTGAACTAAAAGAGCCAAAGATAGCTTTTCGTGAAACGATTCGAAAGAAATCAGATGTTGAGTCAAAGTATAAAAAGCAATCAGGTGGTCATGGTCAATATGGTCATGTAAAAATGCGATTTGAACCATCCGAAGAAGTCGATAAACCATATGTGTTTGAGCAAGTAGTGGTAGGTGGAGCGGTTCCAAAAAACTATTATCCAGCGGTTGAAAAGGGATTACAGGAATCAGTCTTAAAAGGTCCGTTAGCAGCGTACCCAGTTGTTGGTGTAAAGGGTATTTTATATGATGGTTCTTATCATCCAGTGGATTCATCGGAAATGGCATTTAAGAAAGCTGCTATTCAAGCCTTTAAAAAGGGATTTATGGAAGCATCACCAGTATTACTTGAACCAATTGCTTCATTAAAAGTGGTTGTTTCGGATGAATATACAGGAGATGTAATGGGAGATTTAAATAAGAGACGTGCAAGAGTACTTGGAATGAACCCAACGAATAATGGTAAGCAGGTCATTGAAGCTGATATTCCGATGTCTGGATTGTTTGGATATTGCACTGTTTTACGTTCGATGACGGGTGGAAGTGGAGATTATTCGTATGAATTTTCAAGATATGAACAAGCGCCGAGTGATGTACAAGAAAAGGAAGTTGCTTCAAGAGCTTCCAAAGTAGAAGAACAAGGTGACGAAGACTAAAAAGTTTAGTAAATATTTGTGCTTGAGCACATGGAATTTAACCCTCCCAACTAGTTTTGGAGGGTTAAATTGTGTATATTTGTAAAAAAATGCTACAAAATAACAAATTATGTATACAAAACAGAGAAAAAATATTACACCGTTAACAAGGATTGCGTTTCAATACTCTTTCCTATAAAATGGAGAAGATGATGGGGAAGGAGGAACTATGGGTAATAAGAGAATTTTAGTAATCGCAATCGTCATTTTTGCGGTTTTTTTATTGGGTTACTTGGTATTCTTCCTATTTGGGAGAAAAGCCGAACTTGGAAATAATACAGAAATGATATATGAAACAAATACAGAGCAATCTGAATTGTCAGAAGAATCCCCCCAAGGTTCTGAAGACGTTTCGGAAAATCAAGTTGTTATGACTGCTTTTTATTGCGAAACAAAAGATGAGTTAATTGTAGATGAAGTTGCTAAGTATTATGAAGCTAAGACGTTGAGCTTTGAATATGGTATTGCAACATTTGAAACAAATTTGACAATGGATGAATTGACCACAAAATCAATTCAGGCACCAAGTGAATTACCACCAATTTATTATAATGCAACCAATGTGATTCAATAATCATGGTTAGAGAGTGGTATATAAAGAAAGGGATAGAAAATGAATAGTAAAAAGTTCAGAGTATGGTTTCAGAAAAGTCTTGCAGTTGTTTTGTCTGTAGCATTTCTAGTAACCAGCCAGGGGGCAACCGTATTAGCAAGTTCAGCAGATTCTGTATCGCAGAATACCAGTGTTGAAATTAGTGAAACAAGTGTTAGTGAAAATGAAGTAAGTAATAATCAGGTAAGTGATAATGATATAAATAAACAAGCAAGTAATGGAATTAGTAATCTACCAGTAGTACTTAAAAAAGATCTAGCAAATGAAAAAAAACAATTATCAGCTACATTAGATGGTTTTAGTGATTTAGAAGCAGGTGTGGATTATGTGGCTGATGAAGTACTCTGTGAAGTTTCTTCTTATAAGGATGCGGTAGAAGTAGCGTTAGATTATGATGCTAGCGTTCAAGCAGTTCAAGAAGGAGTAGCTGTTTTAAAAATATCTGAAGATGTAGAATCGGTATTAAATGAGTCGATATCTTTAGAAAATGATAATCAACCAGTTTATCCAAACTATATTTATACACTTAATCCAATCTATAGTGAAGTGGTTGAATCAACAATTGAACAAACACAGTCAAGTATGAACTCAGCAAGTGAGAATTCTGCAAGTGAAAATAGTGTTAGCGGAAATGATGCTTCCATTCAAGCAATTTCTAATGATCCATACATAACAGGTGATACGCAATGGTACCATAATTTAATTGGGTCTAAGTTTGCTTGGAAACAAGGAATTAGAGGCGCGAATGTTGCAGTTGCAGTATTAGATACAGGTATTTCAACAACGCATCCGGATTTGTCAGGAAAATACACGTTAGGTAAAAGTTTTGTTCCAAATAACAGCTCATATGAAGATGATCAAGGTCATGGAAGTAATGTATCTGGAATTATTGCAGCAAGTTTAAATAATGGTAGTGGTGGTTCAGGTATCGCACCATCATCTACAATTGTACCAGTTAAAGTCATGAATTCAGCTGGTTCTGGAACAACTGCAACGATTACACAAGGTGTTCGCTATGCGACCACAATATCCAGTGTAAAAGTAATGAATCTAAGTTTGGGTGGTTATAATCAAGATATTCTCTATAGTAATGCAATCAGTGATGCAACCGATGCAGGTATCTTGGTAGTTGTATCAGCAGGAAATGAAAATACATCTTCGATGGCATATCCAGCAGGGTATAGAGATGCATTTGCAGTATCTGCAATTGGTGAAACAAAGAGAAAGTCATCTTATTCAAATTATGGGTCACATATCAAAATTGCAGCACCAGGTGGTGATGCTAAAATCAGTGCAAAATATAGCGGATTTATGGAAATTAGAGGAATTACATCATGTAATATGGGAACAGGTAATGTTACAATGATTGGAACCTCACAGGCAGCACCTATGGTTGCTGGAGCAGCGGCATTAATTTATAGTCAAAGTTTAGAACTAAGAAATAATAAAAATCGTTCTTCAGTGAATATTGTAAAATCAAAATTATTAAACTCAGCAACGAATATTGGGGATGCAAAGTATTATGGTAGGGGAATGTTAAATATTCCGAAAGCTTTAGGAATTAGTTCAACGGTTGTAAAACCAGAGGCAAAATTATTTTATGGTGGAAAACAAATTGACTATTCAAAATCGGTGGTGTCGGGTACAAAACTTAGTCTTACACATCCATTTGGTGATGATGCAGAAATTTACTATACATTAAACGGAAAAACACCAAGGAATGAAGTGGTTGCGGGCAAAATTTACAAATTGTCAACAGGTGGATCCATTTCTTTGACTGGCGGAAAACCAATTACGGTAAAAGCGATTGCATATGCATTTGGTAAAAAAAGTGCAGTTGTAACATTTACCTATTCTGTTCAAAAGGGATTGGTTTCAAGTATTGCAGTGAATACGAAAAA
>CAZWNX010000001.1:78635-86364 GCA_964635395.1 uncultured Lachnospiraceae bacterium | reverse complement strand
AATCAAGGCATCCAAATACTGCTCTACCATGGACTCATATCGATGAATTGGATAAGACGTAAATGAACAGTACAAACAGGTTGTTGGACAAAATGGTATTCCAATATACAGGCTATAACCTTGAGACAAATCAACTGTTTGAAATAGTTTGTTTTCTAATGAAGCGACTTCAACAAGTAAGTTTGCTTTCCGATTCGACAAAAGATATTCTTCTTCTAGCTCAGATACTGGATCAAAATATTCACTCGATTTTGCTTTTTCCAATACTTGTAATGCGATTTTTGTAGGTCGTATCCCAGTTATACTGCCCCATTCAAGGGTTTTACCGGTAATATTCGCAAAATAGCGATAATACTGGCGTTTAAAATAGTACTTATACTCTTTTGTCGTAGCAAAGGAATGCATTCCTTTCCACGATTCGAAGTGGCTTCCTTGATACTCCACTTTAGTACTATCGTCTTCAATACGAATTCTATGCGTAACCTGATCTTGAAACTCAACTTTTTTACTTTCAAGACTACTATCCGTTAAAATGACAATCTTCTCACTCATAAAAAAAGAATTTAAGAGTGCTAAAACATCATATTCAAAACTCTGTAAATTTATATATACTACCACTATTTTTCCTCTCTAGCGATATGGATTTTGAATTTTCTCATCCCTGATACAGGTTGCTTCACCATGTCCAGGATATACGATTGTTTCATCTGGCAATTTGAGTAAAATTTCTTTAATAGAATGCATTAATTGACGTTCGTTACCTGTTGGAAAATCAGATCTCCCAACACTTGCTTCAAACATTGTGTCTCCCGAAACCAGTATATGATCTTCTTCTAAATAGAAAGAACAACTTCCTTTGGTGTGACCAGGCGTACTTATTACCTGCATCTTAAATCCAGCAATATTTAGAATTTCTTTATCTTGAAGGAGATGATCTGCACTCACTATGGTCTCTTGTCCCGCCCAGCTTGTTAGGTTCATCACCGTATCTTGCAACAACTTTTCTTCGTCAATATGGGCATAGATCTGAGCTCTCGTCAATTCTTTAAGCTTATTCACACCTAGAATATGATCAAAATGACCATGTGTCAATAATATGGCTTTTATCTCAAAACCTGCTTCTTTTAACTTACGATAAATCTGTTCCCCTTTATCTGCTGGATCAATTACAATCGCTTCAGCATTATCCTCATGATATAGAAAATAGCAATTTGTCTGTAATTCACCGATAACAATTCTTCCAACCTTAACCATATAAGCCTCATACCTTCCTATAATAAGTAAAACCATACTGTATATTCATTCAAAACGGGGTGATTCATCACCCCGTTGAACGGTCAATATCAACTACTCCGTCAATGTTTCTAAGTCGATCCACAACTTTTGTAAGTTCTTCACGACTAGAAATTTCAAAAGACATAAGCATTGTTGCGACACCCTGTTTACTCGTTCGAATATTCATAGACAGAATATCAATGTTCTTTTCCATTAGACTTTTTGATATTTCAGCAAGTAATCCAGCTCGATTATTTGCATATAGAACAATTTCAACAAGGTATTTCCCACGGCCATCCACCTGTTGGTTCTGCCACTCAGCATCAATTAATCTGGCACGCTCATTTTCCGGAAGACTGATTACATTCACACAATCTGTTCTATGAACAGAGATACCGCGCCCCCTTGTCACAAAACCTATGATCTCATCTCCTGGAACTGGTGAACAACATTTTGAGAATCGCACTGCAACATCATCAATTCCACTTACAACAATTCCACTTGAAGTCTTTGCCTTGGGCAAATTTTGCCTATGAATTGCATTTTCTTCTACGGATTTTAGTACCTCTTCATTTGTAATTGGTTTTTTATGATCACGGTCGTACATTTCCTGCATTTTATTCAGGATTTGACCTTCTTTAAGACCACCATGTCCAACAGCAGCCAGAACAGAATCCCAATCCTTAAATCCGTATTTTTTCATAACTGCATCCATATATTCTGGACGCATAACATCTAATGGATTAATCGTCTTTGCTTTACAGTAAGACTGAATCATTTCCTTACCTTTAACAATATTCTCATCTTTAAATTCATTCTTAAACCATTGCTGAATCTTGTTTTTGGCCTGTGTCGATTTAACAACACTTAACCAGTCCCTGCTTGGGCCTTTTGAATTTTGCGATGTCAATATTTCGATACAATCACCATTATTTATGACATAATTAATGGTAACTAATTTTCCGTTTACTCTAGCACCAATCATTTTATTTCCAACTGCTGAATGAATACTATATGCAAAATCAATTGGCGTCGATCCCGCTGGTAAATTCTTCACATCGCCTGTTGGTGTAAAAGCATAAACACTATCAGAAAATAAATCCAAATCGCTCTTTAAAAGATTCATAAACTCTTTGTTGTCAGACATATCTCTTTGCCACTCTAAAATATGCCTTAACCACACTAGTTTTTCTTCTTCATTTGCAGCGACGCGATTGCCATTGGCACCTTCTTTATATTTCCAATGCGCTGCAATACCATACTCAGCCGTTTTATGCATCTCGCTAGTACGAATCTGAATTTCAAAGGGTTGTCCCGAGTTTCCAACTAGAGTAGTATGCAACGATTGATACATATTTGATTTTGGCATCGCAATATAATCTTTAAAACGTCCTGGGATGGGCTTATACATTTCATGAATGACACCAAGCGCTGCATAGCAATCTTTCACACTGTCTACAATAATTCGAACTGCAAAAAGATCATATATTTGATCAATCGTTTTATCCTGATTTTTCATTTTCTTATAGATACTAAAAAAATGTTTCACACGCCCATCAATTTTAGCATGAATTCCGGCACCTTCCACATGCTTCGCGACCTCTTCTACAATTGTCTGAACGTACTGTTCACGTTCTGATTTACGGACAGAAATTTTTTCAACCAAATCATAATAGACATCTGGTTGTAAATACTTTAGAGACAAATCATCTAATTCCACTTTCACTTTCGAAATTCCTAAACGTTGCGCAAGTGGAGCGTAAATATCTAGTGTTTCTCTAGCCTTTTCCTGTTGCTTATCCGGTGCCATGTGCTTTAAAGTTCTCATATTATGTAAACGATCTGCAAGTTTTATCATAATAACTCGAATATCTTTTGCCATTGCCAAAAACATTTTTCTTAAGTTTTCAGCTTGCATCTCAATCTTATCACCATTATATTGTAGCTGACCAAGTTTTGTAACTCCATCCACCAACAACGCCACATCAGGACCAAACTCTTTTCTAATTTCGTCATCCGTCATAATTGTATCTTCTACAACATCATGCAAAATCCCAGCCACAATTGTTTCTTTATCAAGTTCAAGATCCGCTAAAATAATCGCAACACAAAGAGGGTGAATAATATAAGGTTCACCCGATTTTCGAACTTGATCTTTATGTGCATCATATGCAATTTGGTAAGCTTTCTCGATCATCGATGTGTCAGCGCTTGGATGGTATTTCTGTACACGACTAATTAAGTCCTCATATAATTCCTGAGGACTTAAAAATTCATCCACTGCCCTAATTCTTCCATCGTCAATAATTAGTTGCTTCTTTGTAATCTCTGGTTCCATTTGTTTGTACCTACCTAATACTTTTCATTTTCCCCAAAAACAATTGCATATTACAATGAATACTCACCCTTTTTTTCAATTCGTTGAATTCTAGCTTCGCCTTCTTTGGCCATTTGTTGAAATTCCATAATCGTTGTTTGCATTAGTGGCAGCGCTTTTTGCTTATAAGAATCAATTGAATCTAGTGCATCAAACGTATCTGCAAATGCTGTTTTTAATGTTTCAACAGATATATTTGCATCCATTGATTTTTGCTGAATATCTGCACCCTGCTCTTTTAGCATTTTAGCTGTTGAACTTAGCATATGGTTCGTTGCTTGATTAAGTGCATCAATTTTTTGTAATACAATTTTTTGATGGTATAATCCACTTGCAACTGTTACTGCTATGCGTAGCGCCGAAATAGTAACATTCTGTGCTCGCTCGACTGCTCGAATGAGTTCTTTGTTGTTTCTTCTAAGAATCTCCATTGCCAAAACACCTTGCTGATTTACAATCTGCATCTGCGCCAAATCCATTAACTTTTGACGTAGTGGAAACAAGACTTCTTCTTCTAAAAACTTTATTTTTTCAGGATCAACATTCTGAGCCTTGCTCATTTCAATTTCAGATGTCAAGAATGCATCCATCTGAGTTCCAAGTTCTACTTGCTTGTTTAATTTTAGTGTTAAATCTCTCAAGGAATGTTGTTCGATTTCCAGTGTTGTATTATCATTCTTTAAGGTTATCTTACCCTTTTCTAATGACTTAATAATATCATCAATTGCAGAATCTGCCTTTTCATATTTTGCAAAATACGCTCTGATCGGATTAAATATTTTCCCAAGTACACCTTCTTTTGTGAAGTCAATTGCAGAAGGATCAAGATCTTTCATCTGCATCTGCAAATCTGACAAGCTTTTTACAACAACACCGCTTTCGCCCCCGATTTTGCTAAGATCTCCAACTCGCACCTTTAAGAGATCATTTTTTGCACTTGACTTGGATACAATATCACTTCCAAAACTATCGATTGTAGCAACAATTTTTTTGCGGTCTTCTAAGGACGTTAAATCAACATCCATCAATGCCATTGTATTTTTTCTAGCCATAGAAGCAATCTCTTCTTTTTCAGAATCCAGTGGCTGTAGCGTTTGTGCAACCTTTTCTTTTAATTCTTCCTGATCTGGTATTTCCATTGTAAATGCGTCCATATACTCCCTCTTTCTGTCTATAGATTTGAATTGAAAAGACTCTTTAATTTGTATACTACGTCTTCACTATCTGCATTAATACTAGCAGCTTCATTAATACTTGAAATTTGTTTTAAAGCATCCAGATCTGCATTATAGCCAATTGTATAGACTGGAACTTGAAGGCTCTCTAGTACTGGTCTTACTTCTTTGAGAGTATGTCCAGAATTTGCTTCCCCATCACTTAGCACGAAAAGCATTGGTTTTGCATCTGGATATTTCTCCATTGCATCCATCAGCATATCTAATCCCACTGCAACACCATCATACGTAGCGGTTCCACCCATTGCATCCAAACTTTCCACGGCCCCCTTAAAATACGCCTGTTGATTCAGATCAAATTTTTCAACTGGAACATGGACTACAACATCGCTACTATAGGACACCAATCCAACATAATTCTCCTTATTAATGTACTGCATACCATTAATCAAGGAACTCTTGAGTGAGTTAATAGGCTCTCCCGTCATACTTCCCGATACATCCGCAACAAATACTGCTATAATTGGACGATTGTTATCTTTATTCTCTTTCCATAGTTTCTGAGCGGCTAGTAATTGTCCACCCTCAATTTCTGGGAGCTCACTTACATAATCATCATATTCATTAAATCCATATTCGGATGCTTTTTTCTGAGATTTATTGTCTTTACAATAATCCATAAATAATTTCAATATCTCTTTTTCTTGATCCGAAATGGAATCCGTTGTATAAACTGGATTATCATGCCTTGCTCCAAAAGGAGTGAACGTATAATCACGCTTTAATTCTTCTTCATTTGCAAATGTCTGATACTCTAAAATAAAACCATCTAACGAACCGGTTTCTGCTGCTTCTCTCATCTGCATTGTTGTATAGGCAACAAATGGAACATTTTCTTGAAATTCTAAAAATCCAGAAATTGCTTTATCACTCAATATATCTTGGTAATCATAGGTATAAAGAGTACTAATAAGAAAATTAAGTCCTGTCGAACTAGCATATGGATTGGTATATCCCATTGCAATTTCATTGGCAACCGTTGCCTGTGTGATTGTTTTCATATTGATTGCGCCATAACTTTCAGTTAATTCCTTTTGCTTTGCTTTTGAAAGTAAAACACCAGGCACATTTCCGACTAATTTCTTTTCAAATAGTTCTAATGGTATTCCCTCTGACTTAATCATTTCACCCCAGTATTCATTGGATGGTGTAAATGCATCCGGAACATATTTTTGAGCAATGATGTAGTCGGTTGCTAAGCCGGATGCAATCGGTCTAATTGCAACACTTACCTTTTCTCCATTTACTTCAAACCCTTCACGGTTAAAATCATTTGCCACCTCATTAAACCAACCATCTGGTCCACTACCCGCCTTCTCAGTGGATGCAACAATTTCAACAAATGCATTTGTAGTCGGCGAAACAGATAATGGATACTTTGTGATTTCAGGTAATTCTTGTGCTAAAGTGGTGGTGCCAATCTCAACTGCTGATTTAATTGGAGTTGCTTCTCTAATGAAAACATTTTTTTCAATTGATTCTAATTTTTTTAATGCATCCTCTTTTGAAACCACTGCTGTAGATTTTCCAATATTTTTTGTAAGTGTAATTCCTAAAAATACAATCAAAAAAATAATAACTGCCATAACCGGAATTAAAATCACCAATGCTTTTGATCCACTATTCTTATTTCCCATTTCTTAAGCCCCTCTTTCATTTGTTATGCCCAAATCACCTGTAACTATGCCTGCTGAGCCGCTTTGTAATATTTTGTCTGACTAATCAACTCATTCATTTCAACAATTGCTGGCAATTCTTCTATACTTTCCTTACTTGACTCATCTAATTTTGATATTTCTAGCAATAAATTGTCTAACTTAAATAGAATATTTTCATTATCAACTACTATATTTTTGACTGCCGTAATATGCTCCTCAAATATTTCTCGCTTCAATGCATTCGTCTCACTTGTCAACGTGTTCACTTCTTTTTTGTAAAGTCTAATATACTCTTGCTCATCAAAAATATTCATTCGGTTAATCATTCTCTTTAAATTATCGAAAAATATCTTATTTGTCCCCTGAATTGTTGACTGAAATTTTGTATAACTTAATTCTCCAACCGTAAAATGCTGTTGCAAAATACAATCAAGAGTTTCATTTTTTTGGCGAATTCTTTGGATTTGCTCCATCGCCATTTTTTTATGATTATCAAACACTTTAGTAGAAATATCTTCCAGAGCAACTTCATAATCTTTAGGATTTTCCAATTGTTCCTCGCGAAACAACTGAATTTGTTTTTTTTCTTTCAGAATAGAATAATTACCATATCCAAAAATAGATAGGTCTAGAAATAGTACCATTGCTGATAGAGCTGTGACAATTGGTGTCTTTCCGACAAATCCAAATCCTAGAAGTCCCTCTGAAAAAATAACAATATTTGCTAATGCGATCCCTAGATTGAGGCTCATCATCTGAATTATTTTTTTCACACTCACACCCTTACCTCCATATCTATGTTATTATAATTCATTTTTTGAAAATATTCTACCCAAAACAAGTGTCTATAAAATAAAAATAAGCTTTTGCCGGAAATACTCCGACAAAAACTTATCTAAATTGCAATGAATCCTACATCATTCCACCCATACCACCAGCAGGCATTGAAGGAACATCTTCTTTAATTGTAGCTACAACTGACTCTGTTGTCAAAAGTGTAGACGCAACACTTGTAGCATTTTGAAGGGCACTTCTTGTCACTTTAGCAGGGTCAAGAATTCCTGCCACAACCATATCTACATACTCTTCTTTTAATGCATCAAATCCAATTCCAACATTTGATTCTTTTACTTTGTTGATAATTACTGATCCTTCTAAACCAGCATTCGCAACAATGTGGAATA
>CAZWNX010000001.1:53603-78535 GCA_964635395.1 uncultured Lachnospiraceae bacterium | reverse complement strand
ACTCCACCAGCTAATTTTGCAAGTCTTTCTTGCAATTTTTCACGATCAAATTCAGACGTTGTTTCTTCAATTTGATTCTTTATTGAAGAAATTCTTGCTTCAATCTCAGCTTTTGCTCCAACACCATCAACAATTACTGTGTTCTCTTTTTGAATCTTAACAGATTTTGCTCTTCCTAATTGATCAAGTGTTGTTTCCTTCAAATCCAATCCCAATTCTCCAGAGATTACTTTTCCACCTGTTAAAGTAGCAATGTCTTCTAACATCGCTTTTCTACGATCACCATATCCTGGTGCTTTAACAGCCACTACATTGAACGTTCCTCTTAACTTATTTACAATCAAAGTTGTTAATGCTTCGCCTTCAACATCTTCAGCAATAATCAATAATTTTGCTCCCGACTGCACGATTTGTTCTAAGATTGGTAAGATTTCTTGGATACTACTGATTTTTTTATCTGTAATCAAAATGTATGGATTCTCCAACAATGCTTCCATTTTATCCATATCTGTTGCCATATATGCCGAAATATATCCACGATCAAATTGCATACCTTCTACCAAATCAAGTTCTGTCATCATCGTCTTTGATTCTTCAATGGTAATAACGCCATCTCCTGATACTTTTTCCATTGCTTCAGCTACTAGGTTTCCTACTTCTTCATCCCCAGCAGAAATCGCAGCAACTTTAGCAATATGCTCTTTTCCATTTAACTTTGAGCTCATTTTTGCGATTGCCTCTACTGCAACATCTGTAGCTTTTTTCATACCTTTTCTTAAAATAATTGGATTTGCACCCGCTGCTAAATTCTTAATTCCTTCATTCACCATTGCTTGTGCTAAAACGGTTGCAGTCGTTGTTCCATCCCCAGCGACATCATTTGTTTTAGTGGCAACTTCTTTTACTAATTGCGCTCCCATATTTTCAAAAGCATCTTCCAACTCGATTTCCTTTGCAATGGTAACACCATCATTTGTAATCAGTGGAGCTCCAAAAGATTTATCCAAAACTACATTTCTTCCTTTTGGTCCCAATGTCACACGAACTGTATTTGCTAGTTGATTTACTCCTGACTCTAACGCTGCTCTTGCCTCTGCACCATACTTAATTTCTTTTGCCATCTTTTCTACCTCCTGATTTATTGAATAATCGCTAAAATGTCACTTTGTTTTACAATAATATATTCGTCTTCATCCATTTTTACGTCGGTACCCGCATACTTTGAATAAATTACTTGATCTCCCGGTTTTACTTCCATCTTAACGTCTTTCCCATCAACGGTTCCACCCGGTCCAACAGCAACCACTTCCGCCTGTTGAGGCTTCTCTTTATTTTGTCCTGGCAAAACAATTCCCGACTTCGTTGTTTCCTCCGCTACTAATTGTTTTAATACTACTCTGTCTCCTAAAGGTACAAGTTTCATAATGTTTCCTCCTTTTAAATCATTTCTCGTCCGTATTGTTAGCACTCTCTTCTTCTGAGTGCTAATCACAAAATTTATATTAGTCACTTTTTAATTTCATTGCAACGTCAATCAGAAGATTATATCTCGCTTTTTTGCGCTTTATCTCTCTTTATCTCTCTTTTTCATTATTTTCCTTATTTGTTTAACTCTTTGACAATTTCATACTTTTTTAATAATTTAAACATTTGCTAAACTAAGTCGTTTCTTATACTCTTGGCTTTGCTTGATGACTAATTTATCTTCTAGCATTTCATATTCTGCATCCGATATTAATTCTTTTAATTCCTTCTCAACATTATCTTTGATTACCATACCACAGGCTATACTAGGGATTAAATGATCATCCGAATACGCTTCACACCTAGCTTTGATACGCGCTATGTAATCCCACGCTTCATTTGCTTTTGGCACTAAAATCAATACAATATACGAGTCCTTTTCCCACCTACACAATAAGTATTCAGATTTAGCTTCCTCCTTAATAATGGAAGCAATCAATCGAATGAGTCGATCCGCATCATCTTCACCATATAAATCAAAGAAGTATTTCCAGTCATTGATATTGATACTAATCATTGCAATCGGAACAACTTCCATTTCATCAAGCCTATGCATACACTTACTTAAATAAGAGGCATTCATCAGACCCGTAAGCACGTCCTCTTTATCTCCCCTTCTAATCACTTTCTTACTGTTTTCAATGGCACTTTCCAAATCATCAGAGTATAACAAAAGTTCTTCATATCGATACTTCTGATTCACCTCTTTCTCCAATTCATCTATTAGCCACGTTGTAACCTTCGATGTTTTGGGCGTTTCTTCACCAATGAAATAGAGATGGGCAACCGTTCTTTCGAAAACTCTTATTTTATTTCCTGGATCATTTACGACATCTGGTGCAAAATTGTTGAATTCACCTTCAAAAGCCATAAATTCACCATGTCGATCTGTCAACAATATAGAAAGTCCACTTAATTCACTGCATAACTGAATTGTCTTTTTAACATGTTCTAACGAAATTAATTTTGACAAAGGATATTGCTTTATACGTTCTTTTAGTCTTTTTTCTAAAGGCATAATCTCATAAGGCATAATAATCACTCCTATTTTCTTCAAAATTTTAACTTCCACGTTTTTCATTATATCTTTATTGATTTTGTTTGTCCACAAAGATACACGCATATTTCAAATACTCAATTTATTAAATTTTTGATAAATCCCAAAACGCTATTGCTATTCCGTTTACTTGTGATAAAATAAGACTATAACAATTTACGTTTCTCTAGATATGGAGGTGGTGTTATGGATATTGCAGGACTCGGAATGGCAATGTCTACTGCTAACCTTACCAATGATTTTGGAGTAGCAATGTTGAGTAAGTCTCTTGACACTACACAGGATATCGGTGAAGGATTGGTGGAAATGATTGATAAAGCTGCTATGGAGCGTTCAGTTAATCCATCTGTTGGTGGTAATTTTGATTTCACTGTTTAGCACAAAATTATTTAAGGTTTCGCATTGCGAAACCTTTTTTTGCATATATTCACGGTTTTTATCGTTATTATGTTAGGAGGTAGACTCATTTAGCTATGAAAAAAACGACTAATCTAGGACAAAACATCAAATCACTTTTTGATGATAATATTGAAATTTCAGACCAAATAAAATATGCCTATATCTTGAGGATGATTCTAATCATCCATTTTTTCATTTGCCTAATATTCCTCTATTTCAAAGTCTATCCCATTTTCTTTTATAATATCTTTGCTGTACTTTTATATGCTTGCATCGAAAAGTTTATTCTCCCACTCAGTCTATATAAGGTGCTTTATATCTTGTCTTCAACAGAAGTCCTTGTCTTTTCAAGTTTTGCAACCCTTTTGATTGGTTGGGATTTTGGATATATGCTTTACACCATTGCACTCGTACCCGTGTCTTTCTATCTGTTTTTTACCTTGGAAAAAATGAAGAATCAACTATTTTATCCTTTATTTAGTTCACTCACAACAATGGTTTTTTTTATTATTATTCGCTTAGCTTCGACTCATTTTCCACCACTTCATAAAGCAGATATACCTGCATCAATAACACTATTTATTTTTTGTGCAAACGTAGCTGTCGTTTTTGTAATGCTAATTGTGTTCTCTCTCTTATTCATAGTCGAAATCAAGCGATCACATGCCCTCTTAGTTGCACAAAATGCCCGGCTTCAACAGGTTGCAAACCTTGACCCATTAACACAGCTCATTAACCGAAGAAGCATGGAATATCATTTGCAGCAAGCTGAGACATTGGCTCTGGCCGAAAAAAGTACTTATACAATCATTATTGGCGATATCGATAATTTCAAATTAATCAACGACACCTTTGGACATGTAATCGGCGATGAGGTTCTCAAACAATTATCCCAATTATTTGATCTTCAAGTGGGTAGTTGTGGTCACGTCTGTCGTTGGGGTGGCGAAGAGTTTTTGTTTTTGCTTCCAACTAGCTCTGCACATGCCCACTCCTTAGCCGAAAAACTCCGGCATGAAATTGCCAATACCAATTTTAGTTGTGTAAATGAATCATTCCACATTACAATGACCTTTGGAATTGCCAGTTATACGAAAGGGGCTACTTATCAATCTATTATTCAAATTGCAGATCAACATTTATATGAAGGCAAAAAAGCTGGAAAGAATCAAAGTATTTCTTCTTGATACTTGATTCTTTCTTATTTTTATCACTATACAAACAAAACGTTTTCATGTAAAATGATAAACGTGTGGTATTTTATATCGATATACTCACATTACATCATTTATGTTTTATGATTTTAGAAAGGAATTATCATGATTAGTGCAAATAATGTAACCTTAAGAATTGGAAAAAAGGCGCTTTTTGAAGAAGTTAATATTAAATTTACGCAAGGCAATTGCTATGGTTTGATTGGAGCAAATGGTGCTGGAAAGTCAACTTTTCTCAAAATACTATCGGGTCAGCTTGATACAACTAGTGGGGATATTGTAATTACTCCCGGCGAAAGACTCTCGTTTTTGGAACAAGATCATTTTAAATATGATGCTTATCCAGTTATGGATGTTGTAATCATGGGAAATGCTCGTTTATACGAAATTATGAAGGAAAAAGACGCAATCTATGCAAAAGAGGATTTTACAGACGAGGATGGAATTCGTGCAAGTGAACTAGAAGGCGAATTTGCTGAAATGGATGGTTGGGAATCTGAATCGAATGCGGCTATGCTTTTAAATGGTTTAGGTATTGATACCAGCGTGCATTATAGCATCATGCAAGATTTAAATGGTGCGGAGAAAGTCAAAATTCTTCTTGCAAAAGCACTCTTTGGAAATCCTGATATCCTATTGCTCGACGAACCTACAAACCATTTGGATTTAGATGCTATTGCTTGGCTAGAAGAATTCTTAATCAATTTTGAAAATACTGTCATTGTGGTTTCCCACGATCGTTACTTTTTAAATAAGGTATGTACACACATCGCCGATATTGATTATGGGAAAATACAACTATACTCTGGAAACTATGATTTTTGGTATGAATCAAGCCAATTACTTGTTAAGCAAATGAAAGATGCAAATAAAAAGAAAGAAGATAGAATTAAAGAATTGCAAGAATTCATTACTCGATTTTCTGCGAATGCTTCCAAATCAAAACAAGCTACGTCTCGTAAAAAAGCGCTTGAAAAGATTGAGTTAGATGATATTCGACCTTCAAGCAGAAAATATCCTTACATCGACTTTAGACCTGAACGCGAGATCGGAAATGAGGTCTTAACAGTCGAAAACATTAGCAAAACAATCAATGGTGAGAAAATTCTGGACAATTTATCCTTCATCATCAATAAGGAAGACAAGGTAGCTTTTGTTGGCGGAAATGAACTTGCTAAGACCACCCTTTTCAAAATTTTAGCAGGAGAATTAGAACCTGATGAAGGAACTTTTAAATGGGGGATTACAACCTCACAGGCTTATTTTCCAAAAGATAACACACAGGAATTCGACAATGATTTGACTATTGTAGATTGGTTGACCGGATATTCAGCCGTGAAAGATGTTACATATGTACGTGGATTCTTAGGGCGTATGCTATTTGCAGGTGATGATGGAATTAAAAAAGTAAAAATCTTATCCGGTGGTGAAAAAGTACGTTGCTTATTATCTAAAATGATGATTTCAGGTGCAAACTGTCTGATTCTTGATGAACCAACAAACCACTTAGACATGGAGTCTATCACAGCATTGAATAACGGACTTATTAAATTTCCTGGAATGGCTATGTTCTCTTGCCACGACCATCAATTTGTTCAGACAACAGCAAACCGAATTATGGAAGTATTGCCAGATGGTTCTTTAATCGATAAGATATCAACTTACGATGAATACCTTGAAAGTGATGAAATGGCACGTAAACGCACTGTCTATACTGCCGATAAAGAAGAGGATGAAAATTAATTGAATGCAATCGACTTACATGTTCACTCTGTCCATTCCGATGGCACTTATACTGTAAATGAGCTGATTGATTATGCTATTGATAAAAAGCTTCATGCAATTGCATTAACAGATCATGATACCATTTCAGGAATTCAATCAGCAATTTCTTACGCATATGATAAACCTATTGAGATAGTTCCCGGTGTGGAACTATCTTCTGATTATATGGGAAAAGATATTCATATACTTGGATTATTGATTGATTACAATCACCCTGTATTGACTCATTTTCTTGAAGAATTCCAAAATAATCGTGTCATTCGCAATCAAAAAATGTGCGAGAAACTACAGGATTTAAACGTTCCTGTTTTTTATGAACAACTCATTCAACGCTTTCCAAACTCCGTTTTAACAAGAGGTCATTTCGCCAAATTTTTATATGAACAGGGCTTCTCAAAGAGTATGAAAGAAGCCTTTGAACAGTATGTTGGCGATTATGGGAAATGCTTTGTTCCAAAAATGCGTATCAAAACAGATGAGGCGATTAACCTCATCCATCAGGCGAACGGATTAGCAATTCTTGCCCATCCAACGCTTTATCATTTTAATAACAATCTGCTGAATACTTTTATTGAAGAGCTCTCCTTGAGTGGACTTGATGGAATAGAAGGGATTTATTGCACCTATACCCCTAGTGAAGAACGACTCATTCGATCTCTCGCTCAAAAACATAATTTACTAATAACTGGTGGTTCTGATTTTCATGGAAGCAATAAAAAGGGCCTCGATCTTGGTACTGGCTATGGCTCATTATATATTCCCAAAGAATTGCTCTCACAATTGAAAGATGCTCAAAAAAAGATTTATTTTGATTCGGACTATGCCTCAACAATTAAATAACGTCCGTCTCCAATTTCAAATACTTCTTCAGCCTGTAATAGTTCTTCTTCACTCATTTCTTCTAAATCCACACCTTCTTCAAGAAAATACTCCATGACTTCTCTTGCAGAATCTACTACAACCGCCATACAGTCACAAAGAAAATCCTGTGCCTCTTCTTTTGTCTCAACTACTTTTTCTGGAAATAGTTTTGTTTGCTTTTCAATAAAACAGCTCACCACAACATCATCATACTCATTCATTACATAACCCTCCCTTTATTCATATAAGGTTTTTAAAATTTGATACACTCCCTTTTCGTTATAGGATGCACATTTGAAATTGGCATTTTGCTTGACAGCCTCTACTGCGTTCTCTACTGCATAACTATAATAACCCGCTTTCATCAATCCAATATCATTATCATTGTCTCCAAATGTCATTGTATCCTCATACGAAACCTCTAATTGTTCTTGAATTTTTCGAACTGCATTTCCCTTATCAACGCTCGCATCCATGAAATCAACCCAGTCTTCACCTGCCATACAAGTTTTAACGAAAGGATCCCATCTTGGAATCAAATAACTTTCACCAATTGCTCTAATACCACCTTTTTGATAAATGGCTAATTTTAATATTTGTTCTGCATAAACCGTGATATCATTCACTAATGTTGTTTCATTCTTATAACCATTTTTGATCATATCTATAAACTGCTCATCTTTCGACTCTAATAAACACCCTTTTGAGGTAGACGCAACCACATGGCAATATGGATAATACGTTCTCAAATCTTTCATAATATCAACAACATAGTCCGTTTTCATCTTTTGAACAAACAAATCCGTCTCATTCTTTACAATATGAGCTCCATTTTCTGCCACAAAAATCAATTTATCCTGAACTGGTTCAAATAGCTTCCGGATACTTGCATACTGCCTTCCACTTGCAACTACAAATTGTATTCCTTGATTACTCAAATGATTGATAATCTCAAAAAGTTCTGGTTCTAAAGCATTTGAAGATTCTTTTACCAATGTTCCATCTACATCCGTTACAACTAATTTAATCATTTATTCTTTCCATTCCTTTATATTATAAAAACTTAAGCATTTGAGATGGAAATGAGATAATACCATCCGGATTATATTTTTTCAGCTCATCGTACTCACGAAATCCCCATAAAACACCCAACGTGCAAACTCCTGCATTCTTTCCCGTCATCATATCCGTGTCCGTATCTCCAAGATAAATTACATCTGACAAATCAATGTCTAACGTATTTGCAATGTAATAAATTCCATTTGGATCTGGCTTGTTTTTCTTTCCACTATGCGCTCCAACAATTAAATCAAAATACCCTTTTCCAAATATTTCATCCACAACCCTAACAGCCTTATCGTGTGGCTTATTTGTATACACCGCCAGATAAATACCTGCTGACTTTAATTCTTCCAATAATTCTTGAATTCCATCGTAAACCGTAACTTCATACAATGAGTATTCTTCGAAATAATTCTGATAAGAATCATATACCCTCTGATAATTCACTAACTCTTTATCACCTGCTGCCTCTAAAGCTCTTCTGATCAGTTCTTCCACGCCATTCCCGACAAAATACTTATACAGGGCGGCTGGAAACGTTTGCAACCCATTCTCTTTTAGCGCACTGTTCGCACAAAACTGAATTGATTTAATTGTATTTGTAAGTGTTCCATCTAAATCAAAAATCACAACTTTATTCATGTCTCATCTCCGGTTTGAATAGTCTTTCACTTCCATTTATACCAAATGTCCTTGTTTCGCCAAGTGCCTCTTCGCAAAAATAATCTTGGGAATTATACAAAACCTTTCCTCGCTTATCAATTTTTTCATAAGAATTGTCTGCCTTTAGAACATGTGATTTCACATTATCCTTTAAAGAAATTTCCAAAATATGAGCAACCTGCTTTCTCAAATCAACATCCTCAATTGGAAACATAATCTCTACTCGTCGTTCAAGATTCCTTGGCATCCAATCGGCACTTCCCAAGTAAAATTCCTCATTCCCGCCGTTTTCAAAATACACAATACGGCTATGCTCTAGAAAATTACCTACAATGGAACGTACTTCTATTGTGTCGCTTATATTTTTAATGCCAACTCTCAAACTACAAATTCCACGAATGATCAAGTCAATTTTAACGCCGTTAGAAGAAGCTTCATATAGTGCTGCAATCACATCCTGATCGCAGAGCGAATTCATTTTAGCAATGATTCTTGCCGTATGTCCCTTTTTAGCAAACTCTGTCTCTCTCTTAATAAGATATAAGAGTCTGTCTTTTAACCATAATGGTGCAACCACTAAGCGATTCCAGGATCTAGGTTCAGAGTATCCTGAAAGCATATTAAATACTGCCGTGGCATCTTCCCCAATCATTTCATTACAAGTAAGTAGACCCATGTCCGTATATAATTTAGCCGTAGCATCATTATAATTACCAGTACCAAGATGTACATAACGCCTAATACCATCTTCTTCTTTACGAACTACGAGCGTTATTTTGCTATGTGTTTTCAAACCAACCAAACCATAAATAACATGACAGCCTGCCTTCTCAAGCTTTCTTGCCCAGACAATGTTATTTTCTTCATCAAACCTTGCTTTTAATTCAACCAGAACGGTAACTTGTTTTCCATTTTCTGCCGCTTGCGCTAATGCCGCAATAATTGGTGAATTTCCGCTTACACGGTAGAGCGTTTGCTTAATCGCTAATACATTTGGGTCCTGAGATGCTTGACGAATAAACTCTATGACCGGCTGAAACGAATGGTATGGATGATGAAGTAATACATCCTTTTTTGCGATCAATTGAAATAAATTTTCTTCACCACTTAACGCGGGTAATAGAACTGGCTGATATGCTGGTGCTTTATGTTCATCAAATCCTTCAAGTCCATACATTTTCATTAGAAATGTCAAATCAAGCGGACCATTTGTAAAATAAATATCCGCTTTAGGAATGTTTAACTCCTTCATTAATAATTCTAACAGATGTTCATCCATCTTTTCTTCAACCTCAAGACGGATCACCTGCCCCCACTGTCTCTTTTTAATCTGCTTTTCTATTTCTTTTAATAAATCCGCCGCTTCATCTTCTTCAATTGTTAGGTCCGCATTTCTCATAATTCTAAATGGGTGTACACAAATACAATCATAATTTAAAAACAACTTATCAATGTTTCTTTCAATAATTTCTTCTAACAAAATAATTGTTTTGCCCTTATTTTGATTTTCTTGAGGCAATACAACAATTCTTGGAAGTACTGACGGCACTTGAACAGTAGCAAATTCATAGGATTTTTTCTTACTATTTTTCTTTTTAACGAGTGCCCCTAAATTGAGGGATTTGTTCCGAATGAGTGGAAAAGGCCTTGATGAATCCACAGCCATTGGGGTTAAAACCGGATATACCACATCCTGAAAATAACGATCGACAAATTCAGCCTGCTCGCTATTTAAATCTTCGTGTTGCTGTATTACTTCAAGCCCATTTTGCTTGAGTAAAGGCAATAAACTCCTCGTATATGTCGAATACTGTAAGGAAACCAAATCATGTGTTTCAATATTGATTTCTTCTAGTTGCTTTTGCGGTGAAACTCCAGCGATATCAGGTTTATTATAACCCGCATTGACCATATCTTTCAAAGAAGCTACTCGAATCATAAAAAACTCATCCAGATTCGAAGATGTAATACTCAAAAATTTGATACGTTCCATGAGCGGTATGGTTTTGTCTCTAGCCTCACATAGTACACGCTTATTAAATGCAAGCCAGCTCAATTCTCGATTCAAATAATAATCAGGATTTCTATAATTTATACTTTCCATTTTAAGCGCATATCCTTTCTAATTTACAATTCACTACAATTTAGAGTTTTTTTGACGTATTTGAGGTATTATACTAAAAACCTCCTCAAAAAACAGTTCTTTACTTGTTAACAATTCCCTCTCAAGAGTGATATCCTCTACCGTATCTACAATAATCTGCATTGTCTTGTCCTTAATCATAACTTTAATATCTTTAAATTTTTGCTTGTGACTTCGATCAAGGCCTGTTGCAATTCTCAAAATTGCAGTTAGTTTTGCAATCACCAAGTATGCATTTTGATCTAACGTTGCAGATTTTTGTATCTCATTATAATAACCAAATTCACACCGATTGTATTTTACAATATTTGCTACGATTTCTCGTTCCCTATGAGATAAGCCAATAATCTCAGTTGACATAATAATGTTATACGAACATTCCCCCACATTATTAAAACTAATATATTTCCCACACTCATTTAGGATTGAACTAATACGAAGCAACAATCTCTCACGTTTTCCCAATCCATGGATTTTCTTCATCCCGTCAAAAATAGATGTTGCTATATAACTAACAATCTCGCTACGATTCTTATTTCCCATATATCGTTTGCTAATACTAAGGGCACATGCAAGAATGTCTTTTTCAAAATCATGCTCTAATGAAATCAGTTTTTTCTTTTCAGCATATTCATATGCAATTCCATCGCTTAGTGTGACTCCCGGAATCCAAATGTGTTTTGCTCCCAACACTTCCAAAACTCGCTTAATGAGTATTGCACTGTGAAAAAGAAGGATCCCATTTTCCTCCGGAATAGAAAACAGCTTTGCAATTTCATAATCACTCTTGTCAGCAATTTGATTTAAGAAATTCCAATAACTATCCCGATTCGTAAAACCAGTTAGGGATTCACAGCAATTCGATTTTGTAAGCACGGGAGATACATAATCATCAACAACAATAATATTTTCAATTGTTCGATCTTTTAGATGCATTTTCTTAAACAACTGGAGCTGACTATTAATCATCTCTTCAACCAAATCTTCGTAATGTCCTGTAATTCTAGTTAAGTCCTGTAATTTTTCCCGAAGTCTTAGTACGCCAATGCGTATATTCTGAGTTGTCACAAGGATGTCTTTGTCAAACAATGATATTTGTATACTTCCTCCACCAATATCTATAATGGCAGTTCCCTTTTCGATGATTTTTTGAAAACTGTCACCCTTTGAAGCAATTGCCTTATAATCTAAAAAACGCTGTTCTGAATTACTAATCACCTCAATTTTTATTCCCGTACGATTTCTGATTTGATCAAGCACAATCATTGTGTTATCAATTTCTCGAATCGCACTCGTTCCATACGCCGTGTATTCTTCTACATGATAGGACTGCATAATCGTAGTGAAGTCCGTCAATACTTCACAAAGCTCATCTACTCGCTCATGACTTATTTTCTTGTTTTTATATGTATCGCTTCCTAACGCAATTCTATGTCTAACCTCATCCACTTCTCGAAGCCCATTTTTAGCAGATATCTCAAAGATTTTCATAGACAATTCATAGGAACCAATATCAATTGCTGCAAACACTTTAGCTGGCATTTCACTCCCCCATTTCAATCATTATTGTCCTGCCAAATAATCGACAAATTGTTTGGCGGTTCTTCCAGACAAGCCACCATGATACATTTCCCACCGATTTGCCTGCTCAATAAGTTCTTCTTCGCTTATACTTATTTGATGCTTTTTAGCGAGTTTTTTAACAATGTGCTGAAATTCTTTTCGTTCAGGAGCACAAAAGAAAATCGTAATTCCAAAACGATTGGATAAAGATAGTTTTTCAGAAACGGTATCTGACGAGTGCAGATCATCCCTTCTCTCCTCTTTATCACTGAATTTTTCTCGAATCAAATGTCTTCGATTCGAGGTTGCATAAATCAATATATTATCTGGTTTCGATTCTAAACCACCTTCAATCATCGCCTTTAAGTACTTGTACTCAATTTCAAAATCTTCAAAACTCAAGTCATCCATATAAATTATAAAATGATAATTCCTGTTTTTCAGTTGTGACATTAGTGGTTGTAACATACGAAACTGATGCTTATAGACCTCTATCATGCGAAGTCCATTTGGCGAATATTTTTGCAATACCCCTTTCATACTTGATGATTTTCCTGTCCCTGGGTCTCCAAAAAGCAAACAGTTATTTGCCTTTTTTCCCTCAATAAACGCCTGCGTATTATCACATAGTTTTTTCTTTTGACTTTCGTATCCAACCAAATCATCTAGGGACACCTCATCCAAATAGGATATTGGAATAATCTGAACCTCCCGGTCTTGTTCTTCTAGGCGAAATGCTTGATAGAGTGCATATTTTCCAACACCATATTGTTCATAAAACGTATCCAACAATTGCTTCATCTCGTGAGTATCATCGCATGCTCCTAATTTTCTTGCCAGAATGCAGATGATTTCTGCCTGTGATTTACGGATTTCTGCTTTTCCCGTCTGCTGCAAGCTAAAATCATTCACCAAACGAAAAATTGACTCATCAAACTGTTTGCATAACACGTCCAAATCCAACTTAAAATAGAATAGAAAAATATCCAAATCTCTCAAAAACAACTGATCCAATGAATCTGATTCCCCTATATGCTTAATAATCTCTGCTCTTTTTGTATAGGAGTTTTCCGTATAAATTAAAATCCAAGTTAAATAAACATGCCACAAATTACCATGAAATCCATACTTTTTCGCGAAATAAATCAGTTCTGAAAAAACCTCAAAAAAGAGTTTTCTCTGCTCTTCATCTATCAATTTCGTGTTTGTAAGAATTTCTGAAATCTGAAACAGTTGCTTATTATGATCCATATTATTAAAAAGTAACAGTCTAGAATACTCTTTATTCATTTTAGTAGTTCCCCAAAATCTTCATATTTCTTGCTTCATCGCGTAGACCTCTTAATGCATTTTTGACAGAACTATCTGCTAAATTTCCCTCAAAATCAATAAAGAATCTGTACTCCCACTCACGATCTTCAATTGGCCTACTTTCAATTTTTGTTAAGTTTAAGTTGTTATATATAAAGTGGGACAACATATGATATAAGGAGCCACTTTTATGAGAAATTTCAAAACAGATACTTATTTTCTTAGCATCTTTGCAAAAAATCTTTTGGTTTGTAACAACAATAAATCTCGTGGAATTGTTTTTTTCATCTTGAATTCCTTTTTCAATTACCTTCAAACCATATACTTCTCCAGCAAACTCACCCGCAATTGCTAGTGCAGTGGGATCCTGGTCAAGTGCCACTTTTTCTGCCGCAAATGCATTGTTTTTCATACTGATTTTCTTCCAGTCACCTTTTTCACGCAGATACTTTGCACATTGCATAAAGGATTGTGGGTGCGAATAAACTGTGCTGACTTTCGTTAAATCAACATCTTCTAAGCCTAATAAACAATGCTCTATTTTAAGAATCTGTTCTCCCACAATATAATTTTCAAATTCCACCAACATATCATACATTTCACTAACCATACCAGCGGTTGAATTCTCAATTGGAAGCACTGCATAATCTGCACTTCCCTCATCAATGGCACTCATTGCATCACGAAATGTTTCAACATGAAAAAAGTGAATATCTGTTCCAAAAAAACGCTCCATTGCCGCTTGTGTGTAGGCCCCTTTTGTTCCAGGACATACTACTCTGATATCCTTCTTTTCCAAGGCATCCACCTGTATAAATGCTAATTTTCCAAGAGCGCCTTTTTCAGCTAAGAGCTGATATTGCAATTTGCGACTCATAGACATAATTTGCTCAAATAGTTCCGTGGCTCCATGGCTGTTGAAATCATTATGGGTTAAAGACTTCACTTTTCTAATTTTTTCAATCTCACGATTTGCATCAAATACTTTTTTTCCGTTTTCAATTTTGTATTCTGCCACTCGCTTGCTAGCGTCCATACGCTGTTCATACAAAGCGACAATTTTGCTATCTATTTGGTCAATCTCTTCTCGAATTGAATCTAAGTTTAATTCTTCGTTCATAATCTTCCTCATTTCAGATTTAATATACATGATAATTTTATAACAAACACTAGTCTTTGACAAGCATACCCGCACTTTATTTACAAAATGAAAAGATTTTCTTTTCACTTTTTTTCATTCATACTATAATAGATTTACGATACTTTACAAATAAGCACATTTTGAAGAGGGGTACTCAATGACTGAAAAAAAAGTACAACAAAAAAGGGCCTTGATTGTTATGATAATCATCATTGTATTTATACTCATTCTTGGAATCTTGTTGTTCATCTTTAATAGAATACCCGCTAATCCTCCTGGAACAGTGGGGAATTATAGTGGAAATTTATATAATAATGGACTTTTTGTTCAATCAGATGACAAAGTATACTTTTCAAATAGTTATGCCAATGGTGTTCTCTATCAAATGAACGCAGATGAAACGCAAATTGAACCTCTAAATAATTCGCAGCCGCAGTTTTTATCAGTTGGTGGCTCCTATCTCTACTATTTTCAAAAGAACTCCGCAGGAAAAAGCGCTTTAGGATTTATCAAAACGATTAGCGGACTATATCGTCTCAATCTTAGAACCCAAAGAGTTGAATGCTTATCACAAGAACCGATTGGAAGTATGCAACTAATCGGCGACTATATTTACTATCAGAATTATCAGTCAAATCCTCCGAGCCTATACAGAATTACCACCAACAAAAAAAAGAAACAATCTTTTTTTGCTGAAGCCCTTAATCCATCTTGCGTCTATAATGAAAACATCTATTATTGTGGTGTGTTAAATGACCATTACCTACATATGCTAAATACAAAAACGCAAGAGTCCTCAATCATTGCAGAAGTCAACATGTGGAACCCTGTTTTTAAAAATGGATATGTTTATTATCTGGATTTAGATAAGGATTATACACTCAGCAGAATAAATCTTGACTCTCTTTTAGTAGAACCCTTGACAAACGACCGTGTAGATACTTTTAATGTTTCCGATAATTATGTTTTTTATCAAAAAAACAGCGCTAGCGAACCAGCGCTGATGAGAATGCAATTAGATGGAACAAATCCGGAAATGATATCAGAAGGAAATTACAGTAACCTAAATCTAACATCAAATTTCTTATACTTTAATAGTTTTGATTCAACCATTCCCATCTACAAACTTCCACTCGATGGTTCTATCAATGTTACAACGTTTGAGGCCGCAAAAACTGCAGCAATCTCAGCTCAATAAGGTAGTTGTTCAAGCATCTGTTTCACTGTCTCACCAGTGATCGGATGCTTTAAATATGGCTCCAACTGAAATAATGGTTCTAAAACAAAACGCCTGTTATTTAAATCCGCATGTGGAATTGTCAAGTTCTTCTCACGGACAATGCACTCACCATAAAATAAAATATCCAAATCTAAACATCTAGGTCCCCACCTCGGTCCCTTTATTCGTCCCGCCTTTGCTTCAATTGCTTTTAAATATTCTAGCAATTGTATTGGTGACAAAACTGTTTCTAGTTCTAATACCCCATTTAAAAAATCCGGCTGATCAAGAACTCCATATGGTTTTGTTTGAATATAATCCGATTTACTAATAAAACGAATTTCTTCATGATTCTTCAGTAAATTGATCGCATATTCAAAAATACTCCCAGAATCCCCTAAATTCGATCCAATTCCAATGAATACACGTTCCCAACCGCGTGTTATTTTAACGGATACATTGCCAAATGGAAGTCCAATAGGCGCATTTGGCTTGTAAATTTGCAAATCTAGTTTCTCAATACCCTCAAATTTAAGTAATAATTCCTTGGCACATCGATTTGCCACCGTTTCAATTAAATGGCACTTTTCTTTCAAAAATAGTTGTTGAATTGTATGACATACTTCTCCATAGTGAATCGTATGTTCTATGCTGTCATTGATGGCAGCTCTCTGCGTTGAACAAAAGAGAGTTGCATCTACATAAAATTTTTGTCCATTCTTCTGTTCTTCTTCGAATACACCATGATACGCATATATTTCAAGTTGCTCAATTTTTATAAAGTCCATATCTTACCTTTCATTTATTAGGAATTCATAATTGCTTCTGTCATACGAATAACCCTAACATTTTCTTTAATATCATGCACTCTTACAAATTCAATTCCTTGCATCACTGCCATTACCGTAGTCGCTAAGGTACCTTCAAGTCTATTCTTCTCGTCTAGGTTAAGTGTCAGCCCTATAAAAGACTTGCGTGAAGCTCCTAACAATATAGGATAGCCCAAATCATGGAATAGGCCCATATTCCTTATAGCCGCCAAATTATCTTCGTATTTTTTCCCAAACCCAATACCCGGATCCAAAATGATTTTATCATTATCTATTCCAAACTTTTTTGCTATTCGAATGGACTCAGTAAGATCTGATTTCATATCCTCGATCAAGTTACTATACCATGACTTATCCCGGTAATGCATAAGACAACAAGCTATATTTCCATCTTTAATGACTGGTGCCATATTCGCATCAAATCGCAAGCCATGAATGTCATTAATCATATCAACACCTTCCACAATACCTGCTTTTGCAACTTTACTCTTATAGGTATCCAGTGAAATCGGTATGTTAAATCTTGATTTTATTTCCCTGATCATGGGCGAAACTCTTTCAATCTCCTCTTCTTCCGAAATAACAGTATGACCCGGTCTAGTAGATTCACCACCAATATCGATGATATCTGCACCCTCACCAATCATTTCTTCCACTCGTTTTAAAGCCAAATCCAATTGATTAAACTTGCCCCCATCAGAAAAGGAGTCCGGAGTTACATTTAGTATTCCCATAACATATGTTTTTTTACCAATTTCAAACATCTTATTACCAATAATCATAATTCACCATCCACAGTATTCTATCTTATCAAACAACTGTTTTTCTTATCAACTCCCCAATCACATTCATCGACCACATTGCAGCAAAAACATGTTCGGCTCATTTTATCAGCCCGATACAACAATCCATTCAAATTTATATCTTGCTCAACTTCAATGTTCCTGTGTAAAGAAATCGCCTTTAAAACTTGATTTTTTTCATCATTTGAGAATTTACAATCAATCATTATTTTGCTAGCAATGGGTAAACTCGATGTGCAATGATCTTCTCCCGTTTTATACTGAATATGCCGACCAATATCATGCAATAATCCAACCGCATAAATCAGCTCCTCTGGCTGATTATAATTCTCTTTTATATTAAGAATAACCGCAAGACGTGCTACTGAAAGAAAATGCTCTATATCATGCTTACAAAAAATTCTACCCTTCTCATAGTCTTCAATTCTGCTTAATGAGGTCCTGTATAACGGATGCTTTACTATTTGGTTGATTCTACGATACTCATCCAAGAACATATTCCTCCTTCTGATTCATTCAAGCATTAATTCTTGATCATCTGCAATACGGTTGACTGTAAAAATTCGTTTTCACTAAACTTTCCCCTTGTCACAATTGTTAATGTTGTGCTTCCAGGTTTTTTAACGCCTCGCATTGTCATGCATAGGTGCTGAGCCTCGATGACCGCCATCGCTCCTTCAACTTGCAATTCTTCCATCAATGCATCCGCAATTTGTGCCGTCATTTGTTCTTGAATTTGAGGCCTTTTTGCAAATACTTCTACCGTTCTTGCAAGCTTGCTTAGTCCAACAACTTTTCCATTTGGAATATATGCAATATGAGCCTTTCCAAAAAATGGCATTAAATGATGTTCGCACATCGAATAAAATGTGATATCTTTTTCCAAAATTAATTCATTGTTTTTTGCCTTAAAAGTCTTTTGCAGATAATCTTTTGCGGTTTCATCCATACCAGAATAAATTTCTTCATACATCCGAACAATGCGGTCCGGTGTATCTGCCAATCCTTCTCTATGAATATCTTCACCAATTCCTTCAAGAAGCATAATAACGGCTGCTTTCACTTTATCCCTATCAATCATCTATTTTCTCCTCGTATTTATGCGTTTATCATTACAATCCATTAGTTTACCCAAATAGTATAGTGAGCCAAATGCCACAATAACCGATTCTTTATCTGCTAATAATAGTGCCAATTCGAATGCCTCTTCAACACTGTCTGCGCAAGACACGCAACGATGCATCTTCATTGCTTCTTTCGCTAGTTCATAGGATTCAAGGGCACGACTGGTTCCAGGTGGTTTCAGCGTAATCAGTTCGTCCGTGATTCCTTCTATTTCCTGCAACATTCCAACATAATCTTTATCTTTCAATACGCCCATAATCCAAATCTTACGCCGACCTTCGAATTGCTCTCTAATTGTATTTGCTAAAACTTTTGCACCCTCCAAATTATGGGCACCATCACATATAATCAGCGGAGATTTTGCAAGTATGCTTAATCTTCCACTCCAATGCGCCTGCTCAAGCCCAGTTTGTACTACTTGATGATCAATCTGAATCAACGTTTGATTCCATAACAGCCTGCCCTGAATTGCCTCGATTGCCTCGATTGCAAGAGCTGCGTTATGAATCTGGTGTGTTCCAGCCATTTGTATCGTCATTTTTTTATATTTCTTATAAATAAAGATCTGCTTATCCACACTTTGCTTCATAATCTTTATATTCTGTGGTAAAACTTCTATATAATCATTTTCATTCGCAATTGCAACAGATTGCAAAACACCTCTTACCTGCTCGGATTGGACGGCGCTTAGGACTGCTGCCCCTCGCTTTACAATACCGGCTTTCTCCCTGGCAATTGCTTCTAGACTATTTCCTAAAAACTCCATGTGATCCATTGATATTGGCGTTATTACTGATAAAAGTGGATTTTCCAAAACATTAGTCGCATCTAACCGACCACCCATACCTGTTTCTAGTAATACAATATCCACTTTCTTCTCACAAAAATAGAGAAATGCCATTGCTGTTTCAAACTCAAACGAAGTGGGATGTGAATACCCGTCTTCAACCATTTGGTTACAAATGACCTTGATTTGATCTACATAATGGCATAACTCTCTTTTTGAAATCATTCGTTCATTAATCTGAATTCGTTCTCTATAATCTCTAATCGTTGGGGATATATACTTTCCAACGCAATACTTTCCTGCTCTTAATATCGAGTCCATGAATGCAATTACAGAGCCCTTTCCATTCGTTCCTGCAACGTGTATAACGGATAAATGATCTTGTGGATTATTCAGCCTTTTACATAATTCCCTTACCGTCTCAAGACCCAATTTACTTCCAAGACCCTGCAAGGACTCTAAATAATCCATTGTTTGGTTAAATGTCATTCGAAATCACCTTCTAGACTATCCATGTCTCCTGCACCAATATCTAAAGTGTTTAACGTTCTTCTCTTTCGTCGCTCCTGCTCAGACCAAATAAAAATTGCATTCTTTATGTCTGCTGCATTCCTGATATGTGATAATCTTAGAATAGGATGTGTTGTATCCCCAGTATGACAAACAACCGTTCCTAGTTTTAAGATTCTTTCAAACAATGTGGTTTCTAAAGATACATCTTGAATCTTATACATATAACAATCATCTTCTATTGTTTTAAATAAACCTCTTTTTATATTAATCATTTCTTGAGTGATACTATATTCTGTGAATGTCCAAGGTAACCCGAAAAACATAATTCGTTTTCTTTCTTTAAATTGACTTTTCTCTTCCACTTACCATACCTCCATTTCTAGAATTACTTCTTTATTATAAATCCCTTTTGTAAAAATGACAAGGATATAAAAACATATTGAAACACTTGTCCCAATGTGGTATCATGATAAAAAGTTTTTAATAGCCATGCCAATAGCATGCAGATAGGTATTTACATGATGATAAAAAATTATTTAAACCATCTTCAAAATTTCATTGCTAAAGAACCAATTCTTTTCCGACAATTTTATTCGTCGGAATTTTTATAGTTGATTATTCATACGAAGGGATTTTATCTCTTCGTTTTTTTTGCACAATTATCAAGGAGGTATGTAATGCGACATGTAATGAGCCCTCTCGATTTTACCGTCGAGGAATTAAATGAACTGTTTGATCTTGCACAGAAAATCGAACAGAACCCAGCTTCATATTCAAATCTATGTCATGGCAAAAAATTGGCTACTTGTTTTTATGAGCCAAGCACCCGAACAAGGTTGAGTTTTGAATCTGCAATGTTAAGTTTAGGCGGAAGTGTTTTAGGCTTTTCGGATGCCTCAAACTCATCTGCATCAAAAGGTGAAAGTGTTTCCGATACCATTCGAATGATTTCCTGCTACTCCGACATCTGTGCAATGCGACACCCGAAAGAAGGAGCACCCATGGTTGCCGCTGCCAATTCTACCATTCCGGTTATCAATGCAGGCGATGGTGGTCACCAACATCCTACTCAAACATTAACTGATTTATTGACAATTCGTTCCCTCACTGGTCGTCTCAATCATTTCACAATTGGATTATGTGGTGACTTAAAGTTTGGAAGAACAGTACATTCACTCATTCATGCTCTTATTCGGTATGAAAATATCCATTTCATCTTTATTTCTCCTGAAGAATTAAAGGTACCAGATTATATTATTGAGCTACTGAATGAACACAATGTATCTTACGAAGAAGTAATTCGACTTGAAGATATCATGGGAAGACTTGATTTGCTTTATATGACGAGAGTTCAAAGAGAACGATTCTTTAATGAAGAAGATTATGTGCGACTGAAGGATTTCTATATTCTTGATCAAACAAAAATGAATTTAGCACCTTCACACATGTTGGTTCTACACCCACTACCACGCGTGAATGAAATATCTGTTGAAGTAGATAAGGACCCTAGGGCGGCTTACTTTAAACAAGTGCAATATGGCGTTTACGTTCGAATGGCTCTGATCCTAAAATTACTAGAATTATCATAACATTTGTTATTTAAATTTGCACTTTATATAAAGTCTTAGAAAGGATCGTGATTAACATGCTTAATGTAGGTAGAATCGAAGAAGGTTTTGTTTTGGATCATATAAAAGCAGGCAAAAGTTTGGCAATCTATAAGCATCTTGAACTGGATAAACTTGACTGCACCGTTGCAATTATAAAAAATGCTAAAAGCTCAAAGCTTGGAAAAAAAGATATTCTTAAAGTTGAATGTGATGTAGAACTTTTAAATCTTGATGTGTTGGCATTTGTCGACCATAGTATTACCGTTAATGTAATTAAAGCTGGAGAAATTGTTGCCAAAAAAGAATTAGTCCTACCCAAAGAAATCAAACATGTCATTAAATGTAAAAATCCTAGATGTATTACTTCTATTGAACAAGGTTTACCCCATGTATTTGTTTTAACGGATGAGAAAAAAGAAATTTATCGTTGTAAATACTGTGAAGAAAAATATGGAGAACTGATTTAATCAGTTCTCCATATTTCATATACTTAGTACTCTATACCTAGTATTCTATACTGTTAGTTCTTCTATCCTTGGTTTTGCATCATGTCTATCATTTCAATGCTCTGAAGCATCTCATGCGTCGGCTCATTTTCTGACGCTAACCGAGTCGCTTGACTAGTAATTGCTTTTTCCAAAAAATTTCTAACCTCTCTAGCATTCGCATAATTTTCAGGTGGATTTTTCATAATCTCCTCAAAATAATTCTTCGCATATATTTTGGCTTGATCAGAAAGTACATAATCCTGACTATTACACATCTTCTCCAATATCTCGAATTGGTCAGAAGCCGAATAATCTTCAAAATAAATAAATTTATTAAATCTTGATTTAAGTCCTGGATTTGATTCTAAAAAGCCCTCCATCAAATCTGGGTATCCAGCAACGATTACAACAAACTTATCTCTTCTATCTTCCATTTCTTTCAACAAGGTATCTACTGCTTCTTGTCCAAAATCACCTTCTGTTTTATTTACCGTCAAGGTGTATGCTTCATCAATAAATAAAATCCCCCCTATTGCAGTTTCAACCACTTCTTTTACACTGATTGCAGTCTGCCCCATATATCCTTTTACAAGATTTCCTCGATCCACTTCAATAAGCTGACCCTTTTCTAATACACCAAGCTCAAGATATATATTCGCTAATAATCTCGCAACGGTTGTTTTTCCTGTTCCTGGATTTCCTGAAAAAACCATGTGCTTAGAGAGCGGGGAATTTTTAAATCCTTTCTCCTCTCTCATTTTCTGAATTCTTATCAGATTTACAAGACTATTTACTTCTTTCTTTACACTCTCTAAACCGACCAATTGATTCAATTCCTCTAAAATCTCTTCAACCGACTTTTTTGTTTTTGCTTCCTGTTTCAGATTTTGATCTACTACAACGCTCCCACAATTCAGGGTGTTTTCAACCAAAGAACCATTTGATAACGGTTGCAATTTAAAAAATTGTTTTTGATCTTCTAGATAGTAAACACCAAAATCTCGCAAAAATTTTTCTAACCGTCCAATATAATCTGTATAAGCCATTACCATCGTTTGCGTGTCTAGCTCTTCCACTTCAGCAATCAATTGCTTGCCAAAGATCTTATAGGTGTCGAGCAATATTTGAGCTTTTTGATTTTTAAATGAATCTAATTCGCCCGCTTTACTAGCATCCGATAAAACAGCATATTTCAGTACTGCTGGTACATCCATTCGATAATGAACTTGTTCAAAGTCTTGTATAAAAAGATCATGGACTTGTTGTTTGAACTGATCTAAACCAAGAAATTGAATAACCTTCTGCTCTTTTTGAATAATTGTACCTTGGTAGAAATTAGATAGATAGAATGCAAATTGAACTAACTCCAAACGAAAGTCCTCCTGCAATTCCACTGGTTTTCTACCTAACGGTCCAACTTTGGACGCTAGAATAATTTCGTTAATTTGATTTGACAATACCAACAATTGATCTAGTTGATTATCCCTCATATTTACCCCACTCATAACTTTCTAAGCAAATTATTAACCTACAAATCGAATCACTTCGTCTTTATCATATTCGATTTTATCTACCGTTATAGCCGTTAATACAGGGCCTTTTGCTTTATACTCTTCCATATACTCATAGCTGATACTTGCTTCCACGCTCACCCATTCCCCAGGCTCTAAAACATCCGTATTATCATATCTGCATACATATCCAACAAATGTCATATCATCTGCACAACAGGTCATAACCATTCTTCCTGGTACAAAAAGTTTTGGTGGAAAGTTCTTTGGAAGCATTACATTTGCAACAAACACAACTTTTTTACCCACATAACGCTTTGTGTTTTCCATGGCATCAATATACCAAATCGGATATGTTTCATCCGTTAATTCAATGGTATCCTTTTTTAAATCGTAGGGAAGATCTTCGTCTAACACAACACTTATTTCACCTGTTGAATCTTCAAATATTAACTCCGCTTTTTGATTAAACATCATTAAACTCCGCTTATAAAAGGATAATTCTTTTATTCCATCACAGCGATTCATTAATACTAAATCCGACTCCCTAGTCATTTCACCAATCATACTCCTCATATTTGTCAAATAAATCGAAAATGTTTGAGCGTAGATGCAAGTGATTTGCTGTTCCACCTTCCAATGAAATGGAAGCGTTCTACTCTTTCTATTCCACATCGAATTCCATTCAATAATGATTCTTTCTGGTTGATGCTTTTTTTCTAGTTCTAACAAATATTTTGAAGTAAACTCATGCTCTTCGTCAATTACTTCAAGAACTGTTTTACTTCTAACCAAAACTTCAATTGGACACTCTATATCCCCTTGCTCACATTGTATATAGAGCGTTGTTTGATCCGACTGAAAATATGGCTGTGATAATGTAAATTGAATAAATGAAGTTTTTCCACTATCTAAGAATCCATTGACAAGATAAACTGGTAACATAACCCTCCAATCCGCATGTAGATTATCCTGTATCCTATCTAGTCATGCATACTTATTATTTAATAACATATTCTTAATCTTCTTGTAAAAAAAGTTTTTTCAGTGCATCTTTATCTAACCCCGTACCAATAACACACATTTTCCCAATATTCTCAGCACTTCCTTTTCGAACCTGTACTTCTCCTGGTACATAATCAAAGTGCCAGAAATCAGGTTCTTTTGACATAAGCATTCCCTTCGCACGAAGAACATATCCAAAGGTATTTTGCTCTAATTTCTGTATTTTATTTTTCAATTCCGTTTCATCAAACTTTCTAACCGTTTCAAATCCAATTGAATCAAATACTTGTTCAGCACTGTGATGGGCGTGGTCATGGT
>CAZWNX010000001.1:0-53503 GCA_964635395.1 uncultured Lachnospiraceae bacterium | reverse complement strand
ATGGGCGTGGTCATGGTGGGCGTGTCCGCAACCACAACTTTTTTGCTCGTCATGGTGATGGTGTCCATCCCCTTTACAATTGCAGGCTTCTTTTTCAGTATGATCTGCTCCCCCAGAACAGCAACAGCCACCGTGGTGTTCGTGGTGTTCGTGGTTATGTTTCATTTCTGCTTCTAAGGACTTTAACAGATTTTCTTTCTGTTGAATGAGGTCTACCATCTGGTTTCCATTTAACAAGTCCCACGAAGTTGTAAACAATACTGCTTCATCATTTAATGCGCGTATTTGATCTACTGCCTCTTGAATTTTATCTTCCGATACAAAATCAACTCTGCTAAATACTACAGCCTGTGAATGAATCACTTGATCTTTATAGAATTCTCCAAAATTCTTAAGATATGTCTTACATTTTGCAACATCCACTATTGTAATTGCTTCTCCCATCTTCACTTGCTCTGAAAGCACAACCTCTACAGCTTTTTTAACATCTGAAAGCTTTCCTACTCCAGAAGGTTCTATTATAATTCGATCTGGATGATATTGGTCAATCACTTCTTTTAATGCAATCGTAAAATCTCCTGTTAAAGAACAACAAATACATCCTGAATTCATTTCTTTAATATCAACACCCGCATCTTTTAGAAAACCACTATCAATTCCAATTTCTCCAAACTCATTTTCAATTAGAACCACTTTTTCATTTTGGAAAGACTCTTGTAATAGTTTTTTTATAAGTGTTGTTTTACCAGCACCAAGAAATCCCGAAACAATATTAATAACTGTCATGCTATTCTCCTTTAATAATATATTTTTGGTAACGTCCAATATCTTCTTTTTTACAGGCAGCTTTCACATATGTTCCACTTTCCTGATATTCCAAACAATCAACCTGTCCGTGGTCAACAATATAGGATACTGCTTTACCATCCGTATACGGAATTAAGAATTCAACGACCTCATACTCTTTAAGACCATGGCTCAAAATAATCTTGGTTAATGCATCAAGACTCTCACTTTGCAACGCTGACATATAGATACTATCAAGCGATACCTTTGGAATCTGCATACTCGTTTTATCTGCCTTATTGTACACATATACAACTGGTATATCCTTTGCTCCTATATCTTTCAAAGTCGCTTCGGTTATTTGCATATGTTCCTTGTAATTTGGGTCTGAGAAGTCAACTACGTGAAGCAACAAGTCAGCATAGGTTACTTCTTCTAACGTAGAACGGAACGCTTTTATCAAGGAATGTGGCAGATTGCTAATAAATCCTACTGTATCCGACAATAAAAACTCTTGATTATCCTTTATCTGTATTTTTCGAATGGTTGTATCGAGAGTTGCAAAAAGCATATCCTTTTCGAATACTTTTTTCTCATCATCCTGTATGTACTTATCCACAAAACGATTCATAATCGTTGATTTTCCAGCATTTGTATATCCCACAAGTGCAACTTGAAAAACACTGGACCCACTTCTTTGCTTACGTTTTGTAATTGCTTCTTTTTCAATCTCCAATAATTCTCGCTTCAAATCACTTACACGATCTGACAATGCTCTTCTGTCGAGTTCTAATTTTTTTTCACCTGCACCTTTGTTGCTCAGTCCACCTTTTCCACCCTGGCGTCCAAGTGCAGCTCTTAATCCAACTAATCTTGGTAACATATATTGCAATTGCGCAAGTTCAACTTGGATTCTGGCTTCTTTCGTTTTTGCTCTTCTGGCAAATATCTCAAGAATAATTCCCGTTCGATCCATGATTGGCATCTGTATTTCTTTTTGAAGATTTCGAATTTGAGACGGAGATAATGTCTGATCAAATAGAATTAAATCTGCATTTAACTCCATTGCTAATTCGCGCACCTGATTTACTTTTCCTGTACCGATATAAAATGCATTATTCATAACTGCAAGATTTTGAACAACATTTCCCACAACGTCCATTTCACATGCCTTTGCAAGCGCATCTAGTTCTTCCATGGATATTTCAAAATCAGCCTGATTATTAATATTAACTCCAACAAGTAGTACTTTTTCTTTATCTATATTGCTCAATTTTATTCCTATCTGCATGTCCATGCTACTATTCAAAAACAGTGCTATATTTCTCTTTTATATATTGAGTAAATACATTTGCTCCTGAAGGGTTAAGGTGATCTGCATCCCCAAAATACTTATTCTCATACCAATAGAAATTAGGATGAATCAATGCTGTAGGATGCTCGTTTTGTAATTTTTCCAGATATGTACGGTAGTTTTTCTTAAAGTCTTCTGTAATGATTTGATGCGATGCTTCATTGATTGGCGTTTGTTCTAGAATCACTTGAATGTCGTTTTCTTTACAAAGATCAAGCATTTTGCTTAAATAATCATCTAAGATATCTGAATCTTCAAAGTCCTTTACTTTTGCTTCCGCATTAAAGCTATCACTTGAGTCTAATAATCCATAAAAAGAATGTCCCCTACTATTTTGAACAGATAGGTATTTCTTCTGATTCTCCTTAAACCGAAAAACAAATCCTGCTTTTCTCATAGCAACCGCATACTTATTTGGTAGATGTAAATAGTACATTGCATACTCAATTCCATAGTTTTGAATTAAAATCTTATCTACATCCTTAAATGATTTTGCCTGATCATAGACGTCTAGTACATCTTTGAAATCAAGATTGTGAAAATAAATACTTCTTGAATAAAAGGTGTCCACATCCATATAATGAAATGGCGCATATGCTATAATAACCGTCTTTGGTTTGGTATGATGTGAAAGATAGTTTTTCAAATGATAATAGCCTTCGAGAGGAGTTGCCCCACCCAATCCTATATTATAGGTTGAGTCCGACAATTGACTGCAAATAAAATCTGCTTTCGTCCTTGAATCTCCTATAATCAGTATCTGCGCATTTTCAGAACCACTCGTAATAAACTCTTTTTGCTGTGCATACATGGGATATTCCGGGTCCAAATAATACATTTTAAAAAAATTTGAATAGATTGACAAAATAAATACAATTGGGAGAAATAATTGCAATAATTTTCGAATAATTTTGAGTACATCCTTTTGCATCACAACAATCCTTTCAAATGACTAAAATTGAAAATAAACAAATTCTTGGGCATTGAAAGATGCCATAAAGAGAATACATAAAATAAAAATATAATATAGACCCCAACGAATTGGTTTTCTCAATCCCTGAATTTTTTTAATTGGATCTATTTTCAAATTCATAAAATCATAGAAACCCAACACCAATAAAGAAAGCATAACCAATACTAGGTCTTGCACCCCAATCGCCAAATCTCTTACCCCTACCGTGAAATATGCAATTGGCTGAGTAATGCCCGCTAATATTGATTTCCAAATCCAAATAACTTCACTAACATTTTGTGCTCTGAAAAAACTCCATGCGAGACATACAATAACAAATGTTATCATTCCTCTTACAATCATAACATATTTATTCTGTTCACGTTTTTTTGAAAAAAGAATTGTTTCAATAGCTTGTAACAGCCCATGTGTTAGCCCCCACAATACAAATGTAATATTTGCTCCATGCCATAAGCCGCTAACCAAAAAAGTGATTAATAGATTTCTAATTTCAATCACTTTCCCCTTTCGGTTTCCACCCAAAGGTATGTATAGGTAATCCTTAAACCAAGTAGATAATGAAATATGCCAACGACTCCAAAATTCCTTAATGGAGGTCGAAAAATATGGACTCTTAAAATTTGTCATTAACTGAATTCCAAACAATCTAGCTACACCTATCGCAATATCCGAATATCCTGAAAAATCACAATAAATCTGAATTGCAAACAAAACCGTTGCAATCATTAAGGAAAAACCCTTATATTCATAAATATTATTATAGATGCGATCCACGTAAATACTAAGTCCATCTGCAACAACAAGTTTTTTATAAAACCCCCATGCCATGAGCAGTAACCCGTAGGACATATCTTTATATTCTATTTTACTATTCTTAATGATTTGTGGTAATAAATGTTTGCTTCGTTCAATTGGTCCTGCAACGAGTTGTGGGAAAAATGAGATAAATGCAGCATATTTTCCAAAATGTTTTTGTGCATCAATGTCTCCACGATAGACATCTACTACGTACGCAATTGCCTGGAATGTGTAGAAGGAAATTCCAATTGGCAAAATGAGTTTTAATGTTATTGGCTGAAAAGGAATTCCAATATGGGAAGATAATTGTTCCCCAATCTGCATGGCGAAGTGAAAATACTTAAATAGAAATAGGACTCCAAAGCACACTAAAAAAGTGCCTCCTAAAATCCATTTCTTAACCACCTTTTTCTGCGCTTTTTCAACTAGTAAGGCGCTTATATAGGTAATAAATGTTGTAAATAGGAAAATAAGGAAATATTTTCTACTCCAACTCATATAAAAATAGTAACTTGAAATCAATATTACAAACCACCGGTCTTTTTCTTTGAATAACCAATAACAGATAAACACGATGGGTAAAAATATAGCAAACGATAACGAATGAAAAAGCATAACCTCTCCCTTGATTCTATTATAAAAGATAAGCAGGACGATAAGCCGGGTTCTGTCGTTGAGTGATCATCTATCTAGGATTATTGTTACCAATAACCTCATGCGACCTACCTGAAAACACAGCGGGCAACTGTATCGTTTTCTGTCTGGTCTTGCTTCAAATGGGGTTTACATATGCCCTCTTTGTTACCAAAGAGGCGGTAGTCTCTTACACTGCCCTTCCACCCTTACCAAATAAATGGCGGTATATTTCTGTTGCACTAGCCTTAGAGTTGCCTCTACCGGACGTTATCCGGCATTTTGCCCTATGAAGCCCGGACTTTCCTCACTTTCGTGCGATCACCTGTCCTACTTATCTATCATAAACACTTAAACCTGAAAACAACTGCCGCCCACAAATTCACGAATAATGGAATTGTTTGGCAAGTTTTCGCTACTAACGCCCAAGAAATACTCTAAGAATTTGAGAAGTCTCTTTGCCTCATAATATTCTGGATCACTTTTCGAAATATTAAACAGTAAGGGTTCTGCAAACTGCTTTAATACTGCTAGCTCATAAATCAAAGCAGAATTAAAGAACTCATCTGCGCTTTCCTGAAATGGAAATATATTTTCTTCTTCCCCACGCCTTACAGACGGCCACATTTCAATCGTTCTTTTGGCTGAAGCACCCCTGGTCCTTGCATCACGAACAATTCGCCTAAGCAATCTTCCATCTGTGGTTGGTATCCGATTATGTTCATCAACATTCAGGCTTGTCAATGCACTAATATATATTTTAAACTTACGACTTACTGGTATTGAATAAGACATTTTGTCATTGAGCCCGTGAATTCCTTCAAGAACCAACACATCATCAGGTCCTAGCTTTTTACAATTTCCTTTATACTCTCTTTGCCCCGTTTTAAAGTTAAAAGTAGGGAGTTCAACCTCCTCACCATCTAACAACCGATTCATATCAATATTAAACTGATTAATATCTAGTGCTTCTAAACACTCGAAGTTATAATTTCCATTCTCATCCTTTGGCGTTGCATCACGATTCACAAAATAATCATCTAGCGCTATTGGATGTGGAGTTAGACCATAGGTCCGAAGTTGTACGGATAAACGATGGGAAAATGTTGTCTTTCCACTTGAAGATGGGCCTGCAATCATTACAAATTTAACATCTTTTCGTTCCGCAATTTTCTTGGCAATTTCACCAATTCGTCTCTCTTGTAGTGCTTCTTGTACTAAGACAATATCGCTTAATGATCCTTTGCATATCTTGTCGTTTAAATCCCCAACTGTATCGATTCCCATCTCAATTCCCCAACTCGTTGCTTTCTTGAGTGTCTGGAATAATTGAGTTTTTTCAGCTGGTATTTCTACCACTGTAGGGTGCGTACGTTCTGGAATAATCAGCATAATGCCATCCTCGTATTTTGTCACCGAAAAATGTTTGATATATCCAGTACTAGGAAGCATAAACCCATAATAATAGTCGTAGTAATCTTCCACATTATACATATTTATAACTGAACTTCTTCTGTATTTAAATAGTTTTTCTTTATCTTTCATTCCATGGGATTTCATGATTTTGAGAGCATCTTCCACCAAATATGATTTTTTTTGGATTGGAATATTTTGGTCAACTAATTCTTTCATTCGCTTATTAATTGCGAGAATGTCTTTTTCTGATAAATTCAATTCACCTGAAAGACTACAGTAATATCCTTTTCCAATTACAAAATCTACTTTTACATGCTGCACGCTCTCTTGTCCAAATAAATCACCGATTGCTTTCATCATTAACATGGTTGCAGAACGGACATAGGTTTTATGACCAATGGAATCTTTTAGTGTTATAAAACTCAACTCGCAATCCTTTTCAACCTTCTTAATCAATTCTCTAATCTTACCATTAACCGTTACTAATGCAATTAATCCTTCATATTCGTTTTGAAACTGATTCGCAATTTCTTCATAACTCGTTCCAACGTGAAACTCATAGCTTTGATCGTTGATCTTAACTTGTGCCTTCATCCTTTTGTCCCTCTCTGTCATTATTCTAAAGAATCCTGAATGGATCATCTCCCTTATAGGTCTCAATACTCAGTTTCGAAAAATTCTCTCGCAAATAGTCAGCCATATAGTCCACAAATATTTGCTCGGTTCCAAGATGCCCAGCATCTATTATATTGAGATTTTGATCTATTGCATCAATCGCACTATGGTGATCAATATCGCCCGTTATTAAAAGGTCAGCCTGCGCGTAAACTGCATCTGAAATCATGCTTTTCCCTGAACCAGGAATGATTGCAACACGATTAATAATGGTATTCTCGTTTCCACATACTCTTATATAAGGAAGTTTAAATATCTTTTTAACAGCATCGGCGTACTCAAACAGCGGGATTCCCTTTGAAAGGATTCCGATTTTTCCAAAACCTTTGTTTTCTTCAGGAACCGTTGTTACAAGTGTTGTCGTATTTTCTAGGCCTAACTTATTAGCAACCGCCTCTGCCATAACGGCTACGTCAAAATTTGTATGCATTGCATAACATGAGATATCATTCTGTATTAATTGAATTACTTTTTTTGAAATGAAACTTTGACTATTTACTTGTTTTAATGGGGTAAAGATTATGGGATGATGACTAATAATCAAATCTACACCTAATGCGATTGCAGTCTCAACTACAGCTGCGGAAACGTCTAGGGCAAGCAGTACTTTATGAACCTCTTTATCCATATTGCCTACAAGCAACCCAATATTATCCCAGCTTTCTCTATACCGTGGTTTTGCTAAATCTTCGAGCAATTTTATGATTTGATTACATTTCATTTCTATCCCTCTGCATGAATTCTAGTGCATTTGTTATTCTACTTTGCTTTTGAGCAATTTCTTGATCACTCATTGGAATTCCATCTTGCTGCATCCTTAATGCGATCGCTTCTATTTTAGCAAGTTCTTGATGTAAGTATGTCAATAAAACAGGATTCTTTGTTTGCAATAGAACAGGTCCAAAATAATCATCCAAATGAGAACTGTCATTTATTATCGTATTCATCCTACGTGCATGGATAATCTGATAATACTTATGATCCTCAAACAAAGCATCTTCATCTATAATAGCAAACCCTATTTCTCGCAAGAATAATCGTAATATTTGTGCTTGAGATTGGGGCTGCAAAATTAGTTGCTCTATACCCAAATGATTAAGGTCAACGTCAGCAAGGATTTTTTTCATTAACAAACCACCCATTCCTGCGCAGATAAGCGTGTTCACCTCATTTGCATGTAGTGCTTTTGCACCATCTGAAAGACGTGTCTGAATCGTTTGATCAAGTCCATATCGTTGTATGTTCTTTTGCGCTCGGTCTAGCGGTCCGCGATTGATGTCCATCGCAATCACTCGTTCACACTGTTTCTCTTTTGCCAAATAAATGGATAAATATCCATGATCACATCCAATATCTGCAACTTTTGAATGTTTTGAAACCATTTTAGCAATTGCATATAATCTATTTGAAAGCTCCATTAATCTAAATAATCCTTTAACTTTCTACTGCGACTAGGATGTCTCAATTTACGAAGTGCTTTTGCCTCAATCTGGCGAATTCTTTCTCTTGTTACATTAAATTCTTTTCCAACTTCTTCTAGGGTTCTTGCACGACCATCGTCTAATCCAAACCTTAATTTCAATACTTTTTGTTCCCTCTCTGTTAATGTATCCAGAACTTCTCCTAGTTGCTCCCTAAGTAGGGTGAATGCAGCTGCATCTGCTGGGACTGGAACATTGTCATCTTGAATAAAATCACCTAAATGTGAGTCTTCTTCTTCCCCAATTGGAGTTTCTAGTGATACAGGTTCTTGTGAAATTTTTAAAATTTCACGAACACGTTCTTCTGTCATATTCATTTGTTCTGCAATTTCTTCTGGTAGTGGCTCACGTCCGAGTTCTTGGAGTAACTGCCTACTAACGCGAATCAATTTATTAATTGTCTCAACCATATGAACTGGTATTCGAATTGTTCTTGCTTGATCAGCAATGGCTCTTGTAATTGCTTGGCGAATCCACCAAGTAGCGTATGTTGAAAACTTATAACCCTTTCGGTAATCGAACTTTTCTACCGCTTTAATAAGTCCAAGATTTCCTTCTTGAATTAAATCAAGAAATAACATACCGCGTCCCACATAGCGTTTTGCAATACTTACTACAAGACGTAAATTGGCTTCAGCAAGTCTTTTCTTTGCTTCAACATCTCCAACTTCCATCCTTTTCGCAAGTTCGATTTCTTCTTCAGCACTTAATAAAGCTACTTTTCCAATTTCTTTTAAATACATACGAACTGGGTCTTCAATACTAACACCATCCGGTACTGATAAATCTATTTTTTCAACATCCACTTCATCGTCTTCAGTTAAAATAATTTCTTCGTCTGGCTCATCTTCCTCAACAATCTTTAATACATCCACACCTGATTGTTCAAGCGTCTCTAAAATTTTATCTAAATGTTCTTCTTCTAGTGAGAATTCCTGGAAAAAATCACTTACTTCTTGGTAATCCAATACATTTTTCTTTTTCTTAGCAACTACAAGGATTTCTTTCATTCTTTCGGCAAATTTCAACTGTAAACTTTCGTCCATTTTTAAACCTCTCTCATTCATCATTATTTTCCAAAGAAATATTCGCTTTTCGCAATTCTTCAATTTCCTTTTTCAATTCTATTACTTTTGAAAGTGCTTTTACATCTGCACCCAATTGCATTGTTTGGTACTCAAGACTCGTTTGCTTAACATTTAACATAATCTCGTGTAATGCCCGTTCTTTATCTTGCTTTGTTTCTAAACGATCTAACTTAGAATTGAACAAAGATGCAACTTCCCTTTGCTCTTCTTCATTTGTGAACATACTGATAATTCCTGCTGGATTCATTCTACCCTCTTCAATTTCCTGAAAAAGTCGAATCGCGACCTTTTGAAAAATATCTTTAGTAAAATCATTTGGTGAAATATATGTGCGAATCATCTGATAGATTTCTGGTTTTTCACTAATCCATGTCAAAAGTAGTTTTTGGTTCCTTTGCTTTAATTCTTCCATTGATACTTTTGATTTTCCAGCCGTTTTATACTTTTCACTCTCTGCAACATATCCTGCTTTTGTAGCATGGGAAACTACTAGTTTACGCATATGATCACGATTCATACCATACTTCACTGTAATTGCTTCAAGATAATTTTCGCGCTCAACTTCTTCTGTAAACAAGCAGAGCTTTTTCGCAATTTCATTAAAAAACCTGGTTTTTCCATCTGGGTCCTTTAAGTCAAATTCCTTTTCTAAATTACGAATTTCAAACACAAAACTGTTTTCTGCTTGAGAAATTCGTTCTTCAAATTTATCAATGCCTAGGTTTTTCATAAACTCATCCGGATCTTTATACGGTGATAAATCGATTACTTTTGCAGAAAGTCCAACTTCCTTGAGTACTCCAATTGCTCGTAAGGACGCTTTCACCCCTGCTTGATCACTGTCGTAGGCAAGATAAATCTGCTTTGTATATCTTCTTAATAGGTTTGCATGCCCGCTTGTGAGAGACGTTCCTAAAGACGCAACTGCCTGGGTAAAACCAGCTTGATGAAGCGCTATAACATCCATATAGCCTTCGCACAAAATATAGTGATCTCTTCTTGTTGTTCTTGCAAAATTTAGCCCATATAGATTTCGACTTTTATCAAAAACCGGTGTTTCAGGTGAGTTCAGGTATTTCGGATCTCCCTCGCCCATTACTCTTCCTCCAAAACCAATTACACGATGATGAATATCCTGAATTGGAAACATGACTCGATTCCAAAACTTATCCATCACTCCATACTTCTCATGAAAACTAGCTAAACCAGCCTCAATAATATCTTCTTTTAAGTATCCTTTATCAACAAGATAATTCGTCAAATCCTGACTTGTTTTGTTTGCAAATCCCAACCCAAATTGTTTGATTGTTTCATCCTTTAATTCTCTATTTACAAGATAATTCAATCCAGCTGCACCATTTTGGCTTCGCAACTGATAATAAAAGTATTTTGCTGCTTCTTTGTTCAGTTCTAACAATAACGCTTTCTTCTTTTCATGCGTTCTTTGCTCTTCTTGATACTCCACTTCCGGCAATGTAATCCCCGCTTTGTCCGCAAGAAATTTAACCGCTTCAAAAAATGAATAGTTCTCATACTCCATAATAAATGTAATCACATTTCCGCCTGCACCACATCCAAAACAATAGTACATCTGCTTATTCTTGCTAACCGAAAAAGAAGGTGATTTTTCATTATGAAAGGGACATAGTCCAAAATAACTTGTACCTTTTTTTTGAAGACGAACATATCCAGAAATAATATCCACAACATCATTTTCTTGTCGTATTTGTTCAATTACATCTTCTGAATAATACATTGTATTCACCTACTTAATTCATATTGCCTTATCAGCCATGCCATGTTTTAGGAATGAAAATTTCTTCATACTTTGCAATTGCAAATCGGTCCGTCATTGCTCCAACATAATCACAAACGATTTGCTCTTTAGAATTTTGCTCCATAAGTCTAAGCATCTCATAAGGAATTAAATCAAAATGCTCATAATAATAGTGATATAAGGATTCAATAAGTGCCTCAGCCTTAATTTCCTCACATTTTGCAATTGGACTCATATAGACCGCTTCAAACATAAATGTTCTTAGCTCCTTCATTGCCCAATCGACTTCTTTTGACATGCAGATGTCGTTTTTATCTGTACTTTCTATAACAATATCATGTATAAAATGATTTAGTCGATCTCTGGTTGAATACCCTATGATTTCGCCAATTCTTCTTGGTACATCTTCTTCCTTTAATAAATTACCTCTTATTGCATCATCCATATCGTGGTGAATATATGCTATTTTATCAGATAAGCGAACAATTTTACCTTCCAAAGTCATTGGCATATTGGTGGTTTGATGGTTTAAAATACCATCTCTCACTTCATAGGTGAGATTTAAACCCCGACCATCTTTTTCTAAAAAATCAACTGTTCGAACACTTTGTTCACTGTGAATAAAACCATTTGGATTAAGTTTGTTTAACGCCCTCTCGCCAGCGTGACCAAAGGGAGTATGTCCTAAATCATGCCCTAACGCAATCGCTTCAGCTAATTCCTCATTTAATCCAAGTGCTTTTGCAATGGTTCGAGCATTTTGCGCTACTTCTAACGTATGTGTCAGTCTAGTCCGGTAATGATCTCCTTCAGGAGATAAGAACACCTGTGTTTTATCCTTGAGTCGTCGAAATGCCTTTGAATGGATAATTCGGTCTCGATCCCTTTGAAAAACTGGCCGTATATCGCATTGTTCCTCATCCCTTTGCCTGCCCCTAGACTGTGTACTTAAACACGCATATTTACTTAACAAATCCTTTTCACGTTGTTCTAACGTTTCTCTAATTGTCATAAAAGATCTCCTTACGTCGATCACCTTCAAATCACAATACGCACTAATTATAATATTCTGCGTATATTACTTATTTCCTTTTTTATTTTACAATTTTAGATCGACAGATAAATTGGGACTAGAATCACCGTCAATAACCCCGTAATTACAATTGCCACTGAACTCATCGCTGCCTGAACTTGACCAACCTCTACCATTTTTGAAGTTCCCATAGCATGAGATGCTGTTCCAATTGCCAATCCCTGTGCAATTGGCTCCTGAATTTTGAACACTTTGAGAATGAATGGTCCAAATATTGCTCCTGTTAATCCAGCAATTGTCACACCTACAATTGTAACTTCTTCAATTCCTCCAACCTCTCCACTAATTCCTAATGCAATTGGCATGGTTACTGATTTCGAAAGTGCAGAAATAATGATTTTTGAATCTAAGCGAAGAAAGGCTCCAAGTAGGACAATGGTCACCAAATGTCCAAGCGTTCCCGCCAGGATTCCCCCAAAGATTGCCACAACATTCTTTTTCAGTAATGATATTTGCTTATATAACGGTATTGCAAGACATACTGTAGCAGGAGTCAAAAAATAAGATAAATAATTAGCTCCTTTTTTATATACTTCATAATCAATCTTAAAAACGCCCAATACAACAATCACAAAAACGGACCCTATAAGCATTGGATTAAAAATTGGGTATGGTAATTTTGACTGAATGTAAACCCCAACCATATACCCCAAAAGACTAATAGCAACACCAAAAAAGAGGCTCTTTTCTAATAATTCCATAGCTTAATCACGTCCTTTCTTCTTGCTTTTTATTATTCCTTGAACAATATGTCCTGTCACCACTGTTGTAATAAGTGTCGAGATCAAAGCAAGGATAAAGTAGCCTACAATCTGACTTCCCAAGTTTCTCACAACACTTACCAAAGATACTGTTGGTGGAATAAATAAGATTGGCATAACACTAATCAGAAAGCTTCCTGTTTCTTCAACCTGCTCAATCTTAACTATTTTTGTAATCAATAAAACCAACATAATGACCAATCCATATACACTCGCAGCAATAGGCAAAGGTATTACATGATGTAATACCTCCGCAATAAAACTTACTATAATAATGACTAAGAACTGTTTTACAATCTTCATATATACCTCAATATTATCGGTTCAATTTCACCTGAACGTAATCGCCTAGTGCGTGTGGAACGAGTACAACTAAATAAATATCCTCACCTGATTGATAGGAATAGCCAAGAGGCTGTTCTTGCGTATCCTGCTCTCTAAAATCAAACTGCTTTAACTCTTCAAGCATACCTTCAGGCTTATTCATCTCAATATACTGTGAAAAATCTTCTTTTTCTATCATTGGTTTTTCCATTTCATAACCAAGACCAAATCTCATCATTTCAACAGCATCCTCAATTGGCATTAGATCTTCTAATGTTAAGACTTCTCCCGTTAGCATGTCAAAATTATAGGTATAACAGAATCGAACAGGATATGCCATCTCGTCGCCGTATCCTTCTCCATAAAAAACCAATGATAATAGTTCATTCTCTATGTTTGCGATCTCAAATTCTAATCCAACTGTTGAGTAATTGTTTTCTGAAATGATCGTATCAATTCGTTTCTCAATAACTTCATTTACTTTTGTCTCTATTTCTTTCTTTGAATGATCGATAATTTTAGGATAAATCAGCCTTAATTCTCCATCCTCTTGTTGAACACTTGTCACATCATATTGAAGTTTTTTTGTATCTTCTATCTTCTCTTCTTCATAACTAGACTTATATAAATACAAATAATCACCATACTTTTTCTGAACAAGTTCTAGATTCGCTTTTTCGCAAGTAATTCTTACTTTATCACTATCATATGCGGCTAAAAACGTATTCACAAAACTGCCCATAATTAAATATTCTTTTTCCGCACTAGCATCTTGGAATAACTGCACAAATGCATCATTTAATTGAATATCGATTACTCGCTCAACATCTAATTGCGTGATTGCAATCGAATTAACTGAAAGAGAACTTTGCTGCAAAATTTGTTGATTTTCTTTTACCCAAAGTTGTAACAAATCATTCGCTTTTAATTGCTCAATTTCGACTTCTTTCGTAGCAATTTTTTGGTTGGCCTCATCTGCAATGTAAATATTAATTGTACTTTTTTGGTCAATCACTTCACTAACATCAGCCACCGTTAGATATGCCATATCATCTTCTTTTTTACAACCCATTGCAAGTGTAAGTACTACTAACAAGCAAATTGCAACCCATCGCTTACTCTTTTTTATCCCAAATATCTTACTCACCCTATTACCTCCAATTCATTTCCCAGATAACAAAAAAACTCCTAAGTAAAACACCTAGGAGTCGTGCGGGAGAAGGGACTTGAACCCTCACGTCTATACAGACACAAGATCCTTAGTCTTGCCTGTCTGCCAATTCCAGCACTCCCGCAAATGTGCAAACCACACTGCGAATAAAATGTTATCACTTATCAATTAAAAAGTCAATAAAAATCTCCTTGCTTTCCTAAGCTTTTACTGCAGGAAAAGGGATTCGAACCCTCACAGTATTGCTACCACACGGACCTGAACCGTGCGCGTCTGCCAATTCCGCCATTCCTGCAAGCAAATGAATGCACAAGTTTTATTTTAATAGAGTTACTTGCAAATGTCAATCAAATCGAAATGCCCTTTTTTCAAACTCTGAAATCAAGACTGGTCTAGAGTAATAGTATCCTTGAGCAACATCACATCCGATTGTCCTCAAAAAATCTACTTCCTCTTTTGTTTCAACGCCCTCAATTACAACTGGTAGATTCAGCTTCTTAGTTAGTGTAATAATGCTTTCTAAAACAATTTCTCCTTTTCCATTCATTGTTTTATCAACTACATCTCTTAAATCAATTTTCAAACAATCAATTCCAGCTTCATGTAGCATTTTAAGTGATGAGAACCCACTTCCGAAATCTTCCATGATAATTCGCAATCCAGCATTTTGAAGCTTTGCCATTGTTTGAACTAAATGCTCGGAATCATCTGTATAAACTGTTTCACTTAACTCAAGTTCGAGTAACGTTGGTGGAATATCATATTTTGCAATGATACCAAGTAAAATATCACTAAATTCTGGGTGGTACAAATTTTGTTTTGATACATTTACTGAAACTGGTAATACATGTTTATACTGCGTCAACCATTTCTTAATCAACTCACAGGTTTGCTCCCACACATACTCATCCATCTTGAAGATAAAACCATTTTTTTCAAAAATGGAAATGAATTCATTCGGGGAAATCACCCCTTTTTCTGGGTGCAACCACCTAACAAGTGCCTCTGCTCCCAAAATTTCTCCAGAACGCAAGCTGCATTTTGGTTGTAAATATATTTGAAATTGCTTACTATTTAAAGCATGAACCATTTCATTCGTAATTTCTTGTTCCCAAAGTAGTTGATTATGCAAGGCCTCATCATAATAGGCAAATCGCTTTATATAATTACCCTTTATAGAACTACGGGCCATCATTGCTCGATCACAAACCAAATCAATACTGAGCGATGAATCATTCACAACATAAATTCCAAATGATGCTACCAATTCTATAAAGACACCAAATTTTGCCAAACACCCTTCCGATTCCATAACCAAATGTTCAATTTTTTGCTTATCAAACGGAAATAATGCAACAAACGTGTCTGCGTGCATTCTACCACATACCTCACCGCGTTCTTCACGAAGATTCGTAGCAAGGCACGTTGCAATATGACATAATAATTGATTTCCGACACCATGTCCAAATAATTCATTCACTAATTTGAATCGATTAATGTCAAAAACCATACAGGCATATTTTATATTTGGATTTGACACCATCATTGTTTTTGCTTTTGCAAAAAATGTTTTCAGATTATAAATTCCTGTCAATTCATCATATACTGTCATATAGGATAACTGCTCAGCATATAGCTCTTTTCGTTTCATAAGCATATCAATTGTGCTTTTTCGTTCCACAATTGCATCCATTCTAGCTTTTAACACTTCTAAATCAACTGGCTTGTCTATAAAATCCCATGCGCCATGCCTCAATGAAAAGGCTTCATTACTCCGATCCATTGCAACAATCATAACCGGAATCTTCGTCAGTCCATCTTCCTTTTCTAGCGATGTTAGAAAAAAGAAGCCGTCCTCTTTGGATATTTTCAAATCCAAAATTATAATTGCAATTCTATCTCTGTTCTTATTTATATAATTCATTGCCTTTTTAACTTTACTTACTTCTATAAAATCATACTCTTTATACATCTCATGGTTTAGTAATTCTTTATACAATTCCATGTCTTCCACTACTAAAATACTGTTTTTCCCCATATTTACCCCCTTTTTATAAAAGCGTAGGCATATTAATTTTTTCGAATATCCGTCCTTCTTAATTTCTTACTCTCATATAAGAAAGCATCTGCTTCCTTAATTACCTCTAATAAATCAACATTCTCATCGCACACAAAACTCCTGATTCCCATTGAAAATTCAACAAAATATGGTTTCTCACAAATCATATTAAACGCCTTCGTAGACTCTTTAATTTTTTGCACAAAGTTCTTAGCATCAAGGGAGTCCTTTTCTAACAATAATGCAACAAACTCATCTCCGCCAATTCTAGCGACAATCCCTTCATCCACTCCCGCTTTCACTATTCTTCCAACCGATTTGATTGCAAAATCTCCCTCCGAATGGCCAAATGTATCATTAATTTGCTTCAAATGATCCAAATCAACAAATACCATAAACGCTCGCTTATGATGAAATTTTTTAAAAAATTGATATCCGTGTTCGAAAAATCCCCTTCGATTTAGTAACCCTGTTAACTCATCATACTCAGAAATAAAATTCAACAGTCGATTTTTTTCCTGCATTAATTCAAGTGTATTTTGCAGTTGTATCCTAGTATCATTCTCTTGTTTTGTGATTTCCATAAACCGAAGTGCTGATCCAATCTGCAATGTAAAAACATACATCGCTGAAATATCTTCAATCGGTATTTCGCACAGCAACAAACCATATTGTATTTCTTCAGCAAATAAAGTAAATGCACTATATGCTTTTTGCTCACTTTCATCAAAAAACTTTGTGAATCCACTTTTTCGCGTTATAATTGGAGCTTCCTCCAATGAATAAGCTTGTATTTGACCCTCTAATAAACTTGCTGCCAAACAAAGTTTCTTAGGACACTCCCAATAAGATTGAAAAGGGTGATGAATCGGACGCTCTAACAAATATAAATATGCATTGTCCACTTCCATTTTTTGGATTTTCTCCATAATGCACTGGTGCGCATTTATGTCACTACTACCATTTTCCATCAAATCTCTAATAAATAATGGAGCCATCCAAGATTTTCTCTGAAAATCCAAATATTCTTCTTCTTTTCTCATAAGCGTTGTAGATTGTACATAACGATGTATTAAAGAAAGAACTTCAATCATTCGTTTGATTCGATTAATATCTTCTATTTGATCCGTATACTCTATGAGAAACTGGTTGATTTCTTCAACAAACCTTACTGGAGATACAAATCGCTTATATTTTCCATCCACGATCTCTCGAATACAATCAACAAGTAATTGATTATTCGAATTAGAAGTATCTGGTTTATCTATTTTTTCAAATAATTCATGGAAAATCCGGAGTAATCGCTTCTTTATAAAGTTTCGTATTTCTACATACTCCCTATTGAGAATAATTTCATCCAAAATATGTTCTATTACTTTTTCCTGATCCATTCCACCACTTATGTCATCAATCAGAATTTTAGTGTCTTTGTGAACACATCCACACGACGATCTCTTAATCATTTTGGCAGGCAAACATATTTTAAATTCATCTGCTTTACCGTTACATAAGTCAACCGCACTAACTAACGCTCTGTAGCCCATGTCATACCCATTTTGCTCTGCCGTAGTAAGTGGCGGGTCCATACTAGGAGCCATAGAAAAATTATCATATCCGGTAATAGCAATATCTTTACCCACAATTAAGTCACGTTTTCTGCACTCCCTATAACAGCCAATCGTCATTTCATCATTAGCAGAACAAATTGCCTGCGCATCCGGATTTAAGTCGAGTATCCTAGCGACTTCGTCATCGATAAATTCTGAATATTTACCATGTCCAATCATGCTCTCATCTACGCTCAGTTGATATTTACGCATTGCATCCAAATAAGCACGTTTTCTCTCATTTGCATCGGTGTTATCTTCTGGTCCACCCAAAAAGAGGATTTTTTTATAACCATGTTCAACAATTAAATGCTCCATTATATCCGAAATTCCCTGATAGTTATCACTAATAAAGTAATGCGCATTACCACCATCTTCGCGTACTTCACGTTCTTCCAACACAACATGCGGTATCTCTGAATACTTTTGAAAAAAAGTTTCTTTATCCCGTTCATTAAAAAAGACGCACATTGTCCCATAAGAGATAATTAATGCATCTAAATTCCCCATTAGGGCATAGTCATAGATTGTATTGAATTGGAAATCATAAAAACTCCCAACATTACTTAATTCATCACCTTGATATAATATACTATTCTGCGGTCCCAAAAAAAACTCAACATTAACCTGTAAGGCTTTAGCAGCCTCACTTATTCCCTGGATTAATTCTTTTGGATGGTTTGAATGCACATTTCCAATTAGCACACCAATATTATATCGTGACTTTTTGCTCATATCATAGCTCCCTTAAAACCAAAATACTACAACCAGGATTATCGCTTGCTATAACCCGCAAAACCTTAGGGTGTCCTTTATATACATGCCAAATCATTTCACGAATAGAAGTACCTCTTTGATACCCATGAATTAGCCGAATATGATAGACGAAACGAGTGTCTTGCAATAATAATCGATCAATTTTTTGTTCTGCTTCTAAGACTGTCAATCCATGCAAATCTATCTCAACAATTCCATTCATAACTCCACCTGTAAATTAATTATATTCTATCATAATTCTATTTATTTTACTATCCCTAGTCCATTTGTACTAGCAAATAATCAGATCAGCGTTCCTTACACCCGGCTCATAATCATATGTATGAGTTGACTTACTGATTGATTGTCACACTCTAATATGTAATCAGCAGATTCTGTATACTTGGCTTCTCTTTGATTGTACATGCCTTCTAGTGATTGCCCGTTATCGATTACAATACCTCGATTTTCCCATTCACCTAGACGCTCACACATACTAGAATAAGAAATCTTTAAGTAGATAAAGACCGAATTTTCCTTTAGCTTTTGAATGGCTTGTGTCGCAAATACAGCACTTCCACCCGTGGCAATAACTGCATTATCAAATTGTGTTTTGCAGATCACATTATTTTCTAGTTCTAAAAAATTTTGAATCCCGCTCCTTCTAATTGTTTCAACCAAGGTTTCTCCCGTATATTCCTGAATTAGTAAATCAGTGTCAAAAAATCTCTTGCCTGTCACCTTAGCCAATACAACTCCAACCGTACTTTTTCCAGAACCCGGCATACCAATCAATACAATATTCTTATTTGTACAATTCATTCTACTCCTTTCTTGCAAGATACCCTAACAAAAAATTCCACATACGGTTCGTTGAAGAGATGCTCAACCGCTCCTTTGTTGTATGTATATCCGGTATGTTTGGACCAAAAGAAATACAATCAAGATCTGGTTTTTTAGCAATTAAAATCCCGCATTCAAGGCCAGCATGAATCGTCTTAATTGTTGGCTCTTTGTGAAACAAGTCCAAATAAACACGTTTCATTCGATTGCATAGTACAGACTGTTGTCTTTCCTCCCATGCTGGATAGTTGCCGGAAATTTGATATTCTACATGCATTTCATCAAATATCTGACAACAATTTAATAGGACGTTTTCTTTTTCTTGATTGGATACACTTCGAATTAATATCGTTAATTGTCCCCCTTTTGGAGACAACTGAACAATCCCCAAGTTTAAGGATGTTGTGACTTCATCGATACGACCATTTTTACAAGTGATTACACCATTCGGAATTCTATTAACAGATTCAACCAAACTCGATAGACTTTTCTGATTTAGAATTACAATTGGGTGATTAGGCTTTTCTTCATTCTTCAAAATACAGGTTACGATCTTTGCATTGGGATCGCTCTCAATCAATTGTTGTTTCATTTTTTCTTCAAAACGATTGATCTCACGTTCCACCATCTCCCATTTGCTTTTTGAAACGACCCCTACAAACCTTGTTCCTAAGGCTATTGCATTATCTTTTTCTCCACCCTCAATCTCAATTAGTCCACCTATGAGCGGCTGAATGTCTGCTAGTAATTTACAAGCTAGTTCAATGGTATTTCCCCGCCTTTTATGTATTTCATTCCCAGAGTGCCCTCCCAAGAATCCTTCAAACTGAACTGAAAACACTAAATAATTATCACAGGACTCATCCAACTCTTCATACTCATTTTGCAGCATCGCATGCAATCGAACTCCTCCGGCACAACCAACAACAAACTCACCTTCTGTCTCAGAATCAATATTAATGAGTTGCGTTCCTTTCAATGCATTCAGTGAAATTCCTGTAGCGCCTTCCATTCCTGTTTCTTCATCTGCTGTTAATACAACCTCAAGGTTTGGATGCAGAATACTATCCGATTCTAGAAGCGCCAGCGCAAAAGCAACTGCAACCCCGTCATCTGCCCCAAGGCTTGTTTCTTTTGCAAAAACAAAATCCCCATCAACGGTCAAATCCAATCCCTCTTTTGAAAGATCTTTTTGACATGAATTCGTTTTCACTGCCACCATATCTATATGTCCCTGTATAATTACAGCAGGCATTCCTTCTAGCCCAATACTAGCAGGCTTTTTAATAATCACATTATGAAATGTATCTGTTGCATAGTCTAAATGATGTTGCTTTGCAAATTCTACCAAATACCCTACTATAAAATCTAAATTCCCAGATCCCCTGGGTATCTTTGAAATTTGTTCAAAATAATAAAACACTCTGTTTGGACATAATGATTCAAGCATACTAGTCTCCTTATCTTATCTGAAATCGAAAGAATGATTACAAAAAGGAGCTACACAAAATGTGAAGCCCCTTTCAAACTTACTATGCAATTTTAGTTTTTGCTACTTCAACAAGTACTTTGAATCCGTCAGCATCATTAACTGCCATTTCCGCAAGCATTTTTCTGTTGATATCAATTTCAGCAAGTTTTAAGCCATACATAAATTTGCTGTAACTTAATCCATTCATTCTAGCTGCTGCGTTAATACGAGCAATCCATAACTGTCTAAATTGACGTTTTCTTTCTTTACGTCCTGCATATGAAGAAGCAAGTGCTCTCATAACTGATTGTTTTGCTACTCTGTACTGATTTGATCTTGCACCTCTGTATCCTTTTGCAAGCTTTAAAACTCTATTATGTTTTTTCTTTGCGTTTAATCCGCCTTTAATTCTAGCCATTTCCTAATCCTCCTTACAGCTTATAAATATGGTAGTATCTTTTTCATGTTCTTTACATTTGTTTCGTCTGTAATCGCTGCATGTCTTAAATTTCTCTTAGTCTTAGCAGATTTTTTGGTTAGGATATGACGTTTATAAGCTTTATTTCTTTTTAATTTGCCGGTACCTGTTACCTTAAATCTTTTTGCTGCTGATCTGTTTGTTTTAATTTTTGGCATAATATATTCCTCCTGTACTATTCTGCTTTCTATTTTAACTGAAGCATACCGCAGTTAAAAAACAACCTTATTGACTACGCTTTTCAGCTAAAAACATAGTCATACTTCTACCTTCAACTTTTGGTGCCTTTTCAACGATTGCGATTTCTGACAATGCCGTTGCAAAATCATCCAAAATGTATTTGCTCTTATGCATATGTGCCATTTCGCGGCCCCTAAAGCGTAATGTGATTTTTACTTTATCACCTTTTGAAATGAATTTCTTTGCTGCAGCAATTTTTGTATTTAAGTCATTGGTATCAATATTTGGAGATAAACGAATTTCTTTTAATTCAACTACTTTTTGCTTTTTCCTAGCCTCTTTATCTCTTCTAGTTTGTTCGTACTTAAATTTTCCATAATCTGCAATTTTACAAACAGGTGGAGCGGCATTTGGATTGATTTTCACTAAATCCACACCAGCATCCTCGGCAAGTTTTTGTGCATCTTTCAAGCTCATTACACCTAATTGCTCTCCATCCTCACTAATCACACGCACTTCTTTGTCTCTAATTTGTTCATTAATCATTAAATCGCTAATAACTTTGCACCTCCATAGGAACCAATCTCATAAAATTTCACAAAAAAAAGTGGATAGATAGACTATCCACTAAATCAACTAAGCTCAAACATTACTTTGAAAAGAATAGTGACACCTACGAGCCTTTGCTGCAGGGTGAGAGCGGATACTCTACTTTTTGGTGAATTAACATTCACACACTCATAGATGATACCACTGCTCCCCTCAATCTGTCAACTACTTTTCTACTTCTTCAACGATTTCTTTTCGAATTTCCTTTGTTCTTATTTCACGGCAAATATCATCAACAAATTGTTGAATCGATTTTTGTCCCTCATCTCCTGCAAAACGGCTGCGAACGCTAAGACATCTTTCCTCTTCTTCCTTTTGACCCACAACCAACATATATGGTACCTTGGCTAGCCTTGTTTCGCGAATTTTATAACCAATTTTTTCAGATCGATTGTCAACACTGCATAGAATCGCATTATCTTTTAATATTGTCTCGATTTCCCTTGCATAGCCAATATACTTCTCGGAGATTGGCAAAATTCTAACCTGTTCTGGACATAGCCAAGTCGGAAACTTTCCAGCATACTTTTCAATCAGCCACGCTAGCGTTCTTTCATAACAGCCTATTGAAGTTCTATGAATAATATACGGTGTCTTTTTTTCTCCATCTTGATCAACATAGGTCATATCAAAGCGTTTTGCAAGAAACATATCTAATTGAATGGTAATCATTGTATCTTCTTTTCCATATACATTCTTTGCCTGAATATCTAACTTCGGACCGTAAAATGCAGCCTCACCCTCCGACTCAGTAAATTCAATACCAATATGATTTAGAATCTCTCGCATTGCATTTTGAACTTCATCCCACATTTCCGGAGTTCCTAAATATTTTTCTTGATTGCTTGGGTCCCATTTTGACATCCGATACGTTACATCATTTTCTAACCCAAGTGTTTGTAAGCAATACTTCGCTAAATCAACACAACCTCTAAATTCTTCTTCTAATTGTTCTGGACGAATTACAAGATGACCCTCTGAAATTGTAAATTGGCGAACTCTTGTCAAACCATGCATTTCTCCAGACTCTTCATTTCGAAAAAGTGTTGATGTTTCTCCATAACGAATCGGAAGATCTCTATATGACTTCTGACTGTTTTTATATACATAGTATTGAAATGGACAAGTCATTGGGCGAAGTGCAAACACTTCTTCCCCTTCCTTATTCTCATCTCCAAGTACAAACATACCGTCCTTATAATGACCCCAATGATCCGAAATAACATACAAGTCCTTCTTTGCCATGAGTGGCGTTTTGGTTCGTACATAACCACTTTTTTCTTCTTCATCTTCAATCCATCTTTGCATTGTCTGAATCATCTTTGCGCCTTTAGGCATCAACAGCGGAAGACCTTGTCCAATTACATCCACAGTAGTGAACAATTCCATCTCTCTTCCTAGTTTATTATGATCTCTTTTCTTAACTTCTTCCAAATATACTAAATAGTCGTTCAGCTCTTCCTTTTTCGAAAAAGCCGTTCCATATATTCTTTGAAGCATTGCATTTTCGGATTTCCCCCTCCAATATGCACCTGACGACGAAATCAATTTAAACGCCTTAATCTGCTTTGTACTCATTAAATGTGGCCCTGCACAAAGATCCACAAAATCACCCTGACTATAAAAGGAAATTTCAGCATCTATTGGCAAATCTTTAATTAACTCTACTTTATAATCTTCATTTCTAGCTTGCATAAATTCAATTGCCTCATCTCTTGGCAATACAAATTTTTCAAGCTTAGCACCCTCTTTGATGATTTTCTTCATTTCATTTTCAATCTCGTCTAAGAGCTCCCTCGAAAATGGCAATGCCTCAAAATCATAATAAAAACCAGTGTCAATAGATGGACCAATGGCCAATTTAACATCCGGATACAATCTTTTTACTGCTTGTGCTAAAACATGGGAAGTTGTGTGTCGTACAACGTTTAGACCTTGCGGATCGTTTTGCGTCAATACGCTAAACTCACAATCTTTATCAATTACCGTTCTTAAATCGACCACGTCTCCATTTACAGTTGCAGCTGTTGCTACTCTAGCAAGCCCCTCGCTAATATCAAGTGCAATTTCATAGGCTGTTTTTGCTTCATCATACATTTTTTCTGAACCATCTTTTAAAATCAATTTCATCTTATATGCCTCACTTTCTTTTCACTTACAAAACAACAAAAAATCCCCTGCACACAATCGTACAAGGGACGCTTTCACGTGGTTCCACCCTAGTTGTCCATAAAGGACCACTCTTATGACTATAACGGAGTCACCGTGTCTGATTAAGACCTCTTAGAGTTGGTTTTCAAATACTTCTATGGATAAAACACTTTCAGCAAATGTGTTTCTCTCTGAATCCCTCCATATTTTACTCGACTCATCAACAATTTAAATAATATAACTCTATTTCCATCATATCTCTTTTTGTGAAAAAGTAAAGCCTAATTTTTTCCACAACACTTCTTATACTTTTTGCCACTTCCACAAGGACATGGATCATTTGGATATACTTTCTCATCCTTTACAATTGTACCTGAACGTTTTTGCTCTTTGTACAATTCTTTTCTAGTTTCTTCATCAAAAATATCATCCCACTCTTTTAAACTATAGAGCCAATCCGCCTCTGCTCCAACCATGTTTTTGTAAAGTGTAGATTTGTCAAACAATAAGCTGACTACAGTATCTTCTTCCATTTCTTCAATAGGATTTGGATTCACCAAAGAATCATTGATTCCATCTAAGAACCCAGTCATTGTCATAACTGTGATTTTGTATTTTTCTGCTAATTCTTTAACGGTTCCAGATACTTCTGTGTCCGGATCTGAAAGTAATGCTTTATAAATTTCTTTTTCTGTTTCAAAGTAAGACTTCCATAACTTTTGTAAATCTCCTTTGTTGGCGGTTTCTGAGTACGCCATATCTCTCCATTTTTGTAATAATGCCATATCTTTGCTCCTCTTATAATCATCACTATTCTAGTATAACTTTTACATTATACTCCATCTTGTCAGAATAGGAAAGTCTCTCTTACATTTTTTAGTAATATCTGCTTTATCCGTTGCTACTCTTCATCCGTCACAATAATTGTGCTACTAATTCGTTCACCTTTATTTTCTTCCTTGATTTGAGTCATCACATATCCTTGATTCGTTTCATTCAGATCAACTTCAAACGATTCTACTCGATCAGCATACTGAAAAACCACAAAAACTTTATTGTTCTGTCGAAAATCAATTTGTATATAGTCTCCACCCACTTCCAAAAAGTTTGCCTGCTCACGCGTCACCATTTTCCTGATTACTACATTATAGTACTTAATCTCATCTGCAGAATCTGGTGTGATTGTAAGATAATCATTGCAATAATAACGCCTCTGCTTGTCATCTAATTGGTCTAACATTTCAATTCTCTCATACCACGAAGCGTTCTCAAACGTTTGATAGAAATTTGATATTATAATATGATTAACGCCCTGAACAATCTTTGGTGTAAAAAACAATAATAGTATTGCAATTCCAAGAAATACATAGCCCTTTTTGAACCGTTCTTTCGTCTTGTATCGCCTATAGTTACGAGACATTGAATACCATGGAACAGATTCGATCTGATTGTATTCATGGTTCAACTGGAGCCCTTGAACAAATTCTTCTACCGAAGACACAGAATGGCTCATCCCCTTTAATAACACATCCATGATATAGTCACTTTGGCTTTCCATAAGGTCGCATTTGTAATCCCACAACGACTTTTGACTATGGCTCACACCAATTTGATCCAGCAATTCTTCTACTTCTTGTCCAGACACAAACTCATAAACCATTTTTGCCAACAAGTAGATGTCATACTTTTCCAGTTCCATACCAGTTGGCAATTTCAACATACTTTCTGGCAAATTCAACAATGAGACCTGATGGTTTTCATCCATAATAACGCAAGACAAATCAATATTATTGCCCTTCACACCAATACTATGGAGTTTCTTAACACTTTCAAATACAGGCTCAAAAATCTGCATTGTACGCTCAAGTGATAATGTCTTTAAATACCTTTTATGAAATATTTCCTTTAACGTAATTCCCTTAACAGGTTCTAAAATTCCATACACTGTATTGTTATCTTGAAAACAACGTATTACATTTGCCACATTCTTAATTGGATAAGCCTGAACCATTCGCTTGGCTTTTCTTTCAAACTCTTCCTTTACTTCTTCCAAAAACGGTTCATCATATACGCGGACACAGTTTATATCATTTGAATCATTGTTATTTCTAGTCACTAGCTTTTTGGGATATATTTCTTTAACCCACACATTCTTATCTCGAAATGTATCATATGCATTATAGGTAATTGAAAAATCAGTTTCCCCTTGGATATCCAAGATCTTGTAACGATTATCCAACAAACTTTTCTTTGGCAATGCATAATTCGGATTTTGCTTTTCTGTCGTTTTCTTTTTCACCCTTATACCTCTTTGTTTTACACACCCATTTCTTGCATTTTTATTACTTTTCAATTACTATAGAATCTAACCTATTCATTCTAATTGATTTCTGCTATCAGACTGCTTACCCTAAGGAGGGTCCTATGCACACACGTACGCAACGTATTTTCGCCATCATTGGTATCGTCTTTCTTGTATCATTATACATATTTTCACTCATTGCTGCCATCTTTAATTTTGATGGGCAGGGAAAGCTTATGATGGCTTCTATTTTTTCTACTATTGTAATTCCAATAATGATCTGGATCTTTGTCTATCTCACCAAAAAATTTGGTAATAAAAATCCTGATCAATAATTTGTATTCAAAAAATCTTCTAATTGCTTCTCAATTTCATCCCTATTGGTAAATACAATCGACTCTATTCCGCATTTTATTGCTGCATCACAATTCTCTTTCTTATCATCCAAAAAAATGCAACTCCTAGGATCTAATTGGTATCTTTCAAGAAGCAGTTGGTAAATTCTAGGATCTGGTTTTATCAGTTTATCTTGAAAGGATAAAATTCCACCATCCATGTAAGGCAGAAAATCAAGGGTATGATAACAATCCTCATATGCCACCTGCGAATAGTTGGATAAATAGTAGACCCCAAATCCTCTTTCCTTCAATTCTTTGATCCAAGGAATCGTACCTTCTCTACTTTTAAGCATATTTCTCAAATCTCCAAATATACTCTGAATCTGACTTTTATATTGGGGTAAGCACTCCACAAATAAGGCAATCAGTTGCTCGCGGCTTTTTTCACCAAGATCCATTTCATCCCAAACTGGATTTAAAACAATTGCTTCACCGATTTGCCTTGATATTTCTTCACCAAAACCAAATTCTTCTAAATATTCTTTCCATCTGAAATCAACCAACACATTACCAATATCAAAAATAATATTTTTATTCACCTAATTCTCCCAAATCTATTTCAGTAGACTTTTCCTATAAATAATATCATCTCTTCCAGGACCGTTCGAAATCATTGTGATTGGATATCCTATTTGTTCTTCAATAAAATTAACATATTTTTGACAATTTTCAGGCAACTTATCAAATTCTTTAATTCCTCTGATTTCTTCTTGTTGATTTTTCCAACCTGGTAAAACGGTATATACAGGTTTTGCTTTCTCAAGTAGGTATGTAGTTGGGAAATCCGTTGTTACTTCACCATCTATCTCGTATCCAATACATACAGGAATTTCATCCAAATAGCCCAGCACATCCAAAACAGTAAAGGCAACATCAGTTGTCCCTTGCAATCTACAACCATATTTCGAAGCCACACAGTCAAACCATCCCATTCTCCTTGGACGTCCCGTGGTTGCTCCATATTCTCCACCATCGCCTCCACGTCTTCTTAGTTCATCCGCCTCATCGTTAAATATTTCGGACACAAATGCACCAGCTCCAACGGCAGAAGAATATGCCTTGCATACGGTAATAATCTCTTTGATTTCATATGGCGCAATACCTGCACCTACTGCTCCAAAAGCAGCCAAAGTACTAGAAGAAGTAACCATAGGATAAATTCCATGATCACAATCTTTCAAAGTTCCCAACTGACCTTCTAGCAAAATTGTTTTACCATTTTTGATTGCTTTATCCAAATATAAAGACACATCGCACACATACGGCTTAATCATTTCTTTATAAGAAAGCATTGTTTCAAACAATTCATTCGCATCTAATTTTTCTTTATGATAAAGATGTTCTAACAATACATTCTTCATTTCACATACACGCTCTAGCTTTTCTTTCAACGCAACTTCATCAAATAATTCGCAAACCTGAAATCCGATTTTTGCATACTTATCTGAATAAAATGGTGCTATTCCAGATTTGGTAGATCCAAATGACTTTCCACCTAATCGTTCTTCTTCGTATTGATCAAATAATGTATGATATGGCATTACAATTTGTGCCCTATCTGACACAATTACTTTTGGCATTGGAACACCCTTTTCAACAATCGAATTGATTTCTTTGAAAAGCACTGGTATATTGAGTGCAACACCATTTCCAATAACACTTGTAGTGTGGTCATAGAATACCCCTGAAGGCAATGTATGTAACGCAAATTTCCCATAATTATTTACGATTGTATGTCCGGCATTTGCTCCACCCTGAAAACGAACAATAATATCCGCCTGTTTCGCAAGCATATCTGTAATTTTACCTTTTCCTTCGTCGCCCCAATTTGCTCCAACAACTGCTTTTACCATAATAATTACTTCCTTTCATATCTACTCAAACATTTTTGATTTCTCATTTCGATGTTATTATATCCGATATTGTTATATAAGTAAAATCAATATTGATTATATATGATATAATTTATCATGATATTTTATTCAGCAATTCCAGGAGTTTTAAAGAGGCCTGGGTTGAAGATAGCTTTTTATTGATTACAACGCACATATTTCTTTTAGGAATCATTTTGTTAAATCGAAGTTCAAATAATCTACCACTTTCTAGATACTCAAGTGCGAAATCTTTCACAACGCATCCAACGCCAAGATTTCGTAAGGCAAACTGCACGATCATATCCGATGTGGCAAGTTCGAATTCTGGTCTAAGATGAATTCCTTCATTCATCAAATACTCGTCCATATATTTTCTTGAACTCGTATTTTTTTCCAACGAAATGATTGGGAAACTTAATAATTGAGATAAATCAATCATATGATTTTTTAGTTGAGTATATTTATGTCCAGCCACAAATATATCTTCAATTTCTCTCACATTCTTTACGCAAAAATCTCTATGGATTTCAAACGGTGTTGTCACAATACCAAAATCAATTTTACCTTCCCTTAATAATTCTAACGTTTCAGGTGTGGGACCATTGGTTACCTGCACTTTTATTTGAGGATATTTTTCATGAAAAGCTTCTAAAAATGGTAGGAGGTAGTATTGCAATGTCATATCACTTGACCCAATTCTTATTTCTCCACCCTCAAGACTCATAATTCCTTTCAACGCATTTTCACCAAGAACAATCTGCTCAAATCCTTTTTGAATATACGAATAAAGTACTTCCCCCTCCTTTGTTAACTTCATTCCCTTCGAAACCCGATGTAGTAATTTGACTCCAAGTCCCGTCTCAAGTTGCTTAATTGCTTGGCTAACTGCCGGCTGTGAAATAGACAGTTTTGAAGCTGCTTTTGTAAGACTTCCTTCTTTTGATACATAATAAAATACTTTGTAATATTCTAAATTCTGAACCATTCCCCTGATCTCCCTTACTAAACTTCATTATTATTTATCACTCATCACTCGAAATCAGCGACTTACTCTTCCACTTACCTTTTTTATATCGAATAATTCCAACCAAACCTGCAAATACCCATGTTAATCCAGTTGCATACCATACCCCCCAATAATCTATAAGCGGAATCAGTACAAGTAGCATTGACAAACTAATTCTAACAACCACTTCTACCACTCCATTGATATAGGTATAAAAAATGTCCCCAGCACCATTGAGCATTCCCCTTGTTGTATAAATGAATCCTAGTGGAATATATAATACTGCATTTATAATTAGACCAACTTTTCCAATACGAATTACTTCCGGCTCAGAAACAAATAGCCGCATAATAAAATCTTTTCCAATAAAAATTGCTACGAACATTATAAGCCCAAAAACCACAACTACCCAGACACTTTTTTGGAATCCCTCTTTTACTCTATCAATTTTACCAGCTCCCATATTCTGCGCTGTCAAAGTGGACAGGGCCATACTTAAAGAAGCATATGGCTGATGAATGATTTGTTCAACTCTTCCCGTTGCAGTAAATGCAGCCACTAAATTTTCTCCATAACGATTTACTACACTTTGTATAACAACTAATGAAAATGCAATCAACATACTCTGAGCCGCCATTGGAACTCCAATCACAACGCATTGTTGAATAATTTTAGTATCCATTTTACAATCTGCTTTTTCAAGCCTGAAATATTGATTCGTTTTCATCGCATATAGCATACTACATGCAAATGCTGCGGTTTGTGAAATAATTGTTGCAATTGCTGCTCCCGCCACTCCCATATGTAGTACAAGTACAAATATAAGATCTAAAACAACATTTAACAAACATGCACCAATCAAAAAAAACAACGGTGATTGTGAATCTCCAAGCGCTCGTAAAATGGAAGATACACCATTATACAAAGATACTACTACTAATGCACCCGTCACAATTTGCATATATATAACTGCTTCTTCCAATATTGCTGATGGTGTATTTAGTAGTACTAATAATGGTCTTGAGAACACAACGCCCAATACTCCAACTAAAATTCCTGTCACCAAAAATAACACCATACTATTAAAAATAGTACGCTTTACATATGTTTTATTGCCCGCTCCAAAGTATTGCGATACCAACACCCCAACACCACCTGCCATACCAAAACAAAGTGAGAAAAATAAGAATCCCAATGCACCCGTCACTCCAATTGCAGCAAGCGCATTCGATCCAACAAATTTTCCCACAATAATAGAATCCACCATATTATATAACTGCTGGAAAATATTGCCAATCAACAATGGTATAGAAAATATAATCAAATGTCTGATTACACTTCCTTTTGTCATGTCGTTTGTTTTAATCACTGAAAATAATTTCATCTTCGTCCCGTCTCCGTTCATAATAAAAAATTGGCTATAACTCACCCCTTCAACTTATCTATTATTTTAGCATTCTATTTCGAGATTTGATATAATATTTTTGCACATTAATAGAACAAATCTATCAAAGGATGACTTTATGAACTACTTATTTGAACAATGTAACTTGAACAATTCTCCATTTGAAGCTTTTCTCTTTGACGCTTCAAAAAATACGTTTCCGATTCGACCACATATGCACTATTTTATGGAATTAATCTATATTCTCGAGGAACCGACATTAATATCCACCCCTACCAAGAATTACTTACTACAAGAAGGCGAGTTCATTTTGCTATCACCCTATATGATTCACAGTATCTATTCTCATTCTAAGAATCCTCCAAAATACAATGTAATCAAATTTGATATCAACCACTTGCACCTAACAAGCAACCACATGCCCAAACTAAGTGCACTTTTTTCAAATTCGCAAGAGCATTTGAATCCAATTATCATACTCGAGAAAGAGCTTTCAAACAAGCTGAATATCAGACACTATTTTGATTTATGCTTACAAGAAATATCCCGGCATGAAATTGGTTATGATATTCGCATCCAATCTTCATTGATTGATTTGCTGATTCAAATTATTCGCCTCCACTCAACTATAGATACCAATTCATCCAACCGCTTTATACCAACTTCATCGTTGTCAAAAAATTTCATACTTCGGTTGCCCGAATATATTGATGCTCATTCTCAAGAAGTTATAAAGGTAGAGGATCTGGCAAAAATGTGTAATATGAGTTACTCGAATTTTGCAAAAAACTTCAAAAAACTATATGGAAAATCATGCAAATCCTACATTGAGTATGTAAAAATAAACAAAACAAAAGACTTCCTAATCTTTACTGATTATGATTTAACCTATATTAGCCAAGAGTGTGGTTTCTCTGATTCAAGCCACTTTATTCGAACATTTCGAAAAATTACAGATATTACACCGAATCAGTTTCGAATCAATAACACCACCAAAAAAGAGACCATCGAAGGATGATCTCTTTTAATACTATTCATTATACATTTATTTGCGCTGTCATTCCAAGCAACTCTTCATTATCTTTTAGAATTGGAGCAACTACGAGTTCAATGAATTTTTCAACCTGCTCTTTGGATCTTCCTACATATTTGGAAGGGTCCATCGTTGCCTGAAGTTCTTCAAGACTCAGATTGAAAGCTTGATCCTGTGCAATTAATTCAAGGAGATTATTCTCGAGTCCTTTTTGCTTTACATTCGCTCCAGCCTGCATACTCAATTCACGAATACGTTCATGTAGCTCCTGTCTGTCTCCGCCTGCTTTTACTGCATCCATCATAATATTTTCCGTCGCCATAAAAGGAAGTTCACTCATCAGCCTCTTCGTAATAACCTTCTCATATACAACTAGACCATCTACCACATTCAGGCATAAATCCAAAATTCCATCCACTGCCAAGAATCCTTCTGGAACGGATAATCTCTTGTTTGCGGAATCATCCAATGTTCGCTCAAACCACTGGGTTGCTGAAGTGATTGCTGGATTTAACGCATCAATCATCACATAGCGAGCCAACGACGCAATTCTTTCACTTCTCATCGGATTTCTTTTGTAAGCCATTGCCGAAGATCCGATTTGGCTCTTTTCAAACGGTTCCTCAACTTCTTTTAAATGTTGCAGTAGACGAATATCATTTGACATTTTATGCGCACTTGCAGCAATTGCTGACAAAACATTCAATACTCTTGTGTCTACTTTTCTAGAATAGGTTTGTCCTGATACAGGATAGCACTGAGAAAATCCCATTTTCTTCGCAATCATCGGATCTATTTTTTCGATAATTTCTTCATTTCCATCAAATAATTCAACAAAAGAAGCCTGTGTCCCAGTTGTACCTTTAGAACCCAAAAGTTTCATATTTTCACAAACAAAATCTAACTCTTCAAGATCAAGACAAAATTCTTGAGCCCACAAAGTAGCTCTTTTTCCAACAGTCGTTGGCTGAGCTGGCTGAAAATGAGTAAATCCAAGCGTAGGTAATGCTTTGTATGTTTCTGCAAATTCCGAAAGTTTTGCAATTACATTAACCAATTTCCTTTTTGTAAGCTTTAAAGCTTCTGACATTACAATAATATCTGTATTGTCCCCTACAAAACAGGATGTTGCTCCCAAATGAATAATTCCTTTTGCTTTTGGACACTGCACGCCATATGCATACACATGACTCATTACATCATGACGAACCATTTTTTCTCGCTCGATTGCAACATCATAATTGATATCTTCCGAATGTTCCTTTAATTCATCAATTTGTTCCTTTGAAATCTGGGAAAGCCCTAATTCCATTTCGGTTTCTGCAAGTGCAATCCACAACTTTCTCCATGTCTTAAATTTCATGTCCGGCGAAAAAATATATTGCATCTCCTTACTTGCGTAACGTTCTGACAATGGACTAACATACTTATCGTAATTCACTATTATTCTCCAATCTATTCATCAAACTCTCCACGAATATCCTGTGTAGGAGGCGCGAGTGGATACTCTCCTGTGAAACATCCTTTACAAACAGGTAATCCCTCAACGATTTCACTTAAGCGATCCAATTGTAAATATCCAATGGAGTCCGCTCCAATTATTTTGCATATTTCTTCTTCAGTGTGATTAAAGGCTATGAGTTGTTCTCTAGCGGGTACATCCGTCCCAAAATAACATGGCCATAAAAACGGCGGGGATGAAACCCTCATATGAACCTCAGTTGCACCTGCATCTCTCAGCATTTTGACAATTCGGTCAGACGTTGTTCCTCTTACAATGGAATCATCTACCATGATAACTCGTTTTCCATTAACAACCTCTCTAATTGCATTTAGCTTAACTGTAACGCTACTCTCGCGATTTTTTTGCTTTGGTTTTATAAATGTTCTTCCTATGTATGAATTTTTGACAAATGCAGTAGCGTATGGTATTTTACTCTCCAAACTATAGCCCATCGCTGCGCAGTTACCAGATTCTGGAACTCCCACAACAATATCAGCTTCAACCGGTGTATCAAGCGCCAAACACTTTCCTGCCATAACTCTAGAATGATACACGCTCACTCCATCAATATAACTGTCAGGTCTAGAAAAATATATGTACTCAAAAACACATCTGCCATGCTTTGAATTTGATATGCATTTTGACAAATCCGAAACGATTCCTTTTTCAGGCGTAATTGTAACAATCTCTCCTGGTAGCACGTCTCTAATGAACGTTGCTCCAATTGTATCTAGTGCACAGGATTCTGATGACAAAACATAGGTATTGTCACGTTTCCCAATACATAGTGGTCGAAATCCATAAGGATCCCTTGCTCCAATTAATTTTCGTGGGCTCATAATAACAAGCGAATAAGCCCCAAGCAATTTATCCATTGCTCTCCCTACCGCTTCTTCCACCGTTTTAGAATGAATGCGTTCTCTCGCAATATGATATGCAATTACTTCTGAATCAATTGTGGTCTGAAAGATTGCGCCTGAATACTCAAGTTCCTTTCTTAGCTCTGGTGCATTTACTAAATTTCCATTATGCGCTAATCCCAAAGTACCTTTAATATAATTTAGAACAAGGGGTTGAGCATTTTCCCTTGTACTACTACCAGCAGTGGAATATCGAACATGTCCCACACCAATATTGCCTTTCAACTCGTCTAGCTTCTTTTCTGTAAATGCCTCATTTACAAGGCCCATTTCTTTAATACTACTTACTTTTCCTTTGGGGCCCTGCGTATCCGATACGGCTATTCCACAGCTTTCCTGCCCTCTGTGTTGTAGCGCCAATAGTCCATAATACACAGTACTAGCGATATCACTTCCATCAAAATCATAAACTCCAAAAACACCACATTCTTCACGTAATCTATCTTCACAATCATCTTGTACATGAATCTGATTATTCATTATAACCCCAATCTTTTAAACACTTCGTTGTATGCTTCTTCAACATTTCCCATATCTCTTCTAAATCGATCTTTGTCGAGTTTTTCATTTGTATTTACATCCCACAATCTACAAGTATCAGGGCTAGTCTCATCTGCAAGAATAATCTCTCCATGATAACGACCAAATTCAATTTTAAAATCAATCAACTTGATATCTGCTGCCAAAAAGAATTCTTTCAACACTTCATTCACTTTAAATGCATACTTTTTGATTATTTCTATCTCCTCCCATGTTGCAAGCTTTAAGGCAACTGCAAAATGATCATTGATAAGTGGGTCACCCAATTCATCCTTTTTATAACTAAACTCAACCGTTGGTTCGTCAAAAACAACACCCTCTTCAACGCCTAATCGTTTTGAAAAACTTCCTGCTGCCACATTTCTGATAATGACTTCTAACGGTACAATTTCAACTTTCTTTACTGCAGTTTCTCGATCACTTAACTCTTCTACCAAATGTGTAGGAACTCCCTTTTTTTCAAGGATACTAAAAATATGGTTACTCATGCGGTTATTGATAACACCTTTACCAACAATTGTTCCCTTTTTTTCTCCATTGAATGCTGTTGCATCATCTTTGTAATCCACTATCAATACATCTGGATCTTCCGTTAAATAAACTTTTTTTGCTTTTCCTTCGTAAAGTAAGTCTAATTTTTTCATCGTCACTCCATTCTGCGCATATGCGCGTCCATCCTCATTTGTAAATAACTAACCTTTTCGTCTAAGCACATTCCAATTATATGCAATTCGTTTTTTCATTTCAACAAAACTTTCATCCAAAAAGTATTTTCTACATTTTGCCTAATGATTACCCGAATTTCTCTTCATAATCAGATACTTTTTTCAAAATTTCCTGAGCATACTTTGGATAGTCTCCAACTAAGTCCCGAATTTCTCGCTGAGCTACCATTGCCAGTTCCTCGTTGTATTCTAATTGTTTTCTAAGTTTTTGCCTTTTCAAAATGAAAGCATGACGAACCTCAACCATTTCTTTTGGGTCAACAAGTGCTTCCGGTTGTTGTATCCAAAAGGATAACTGCACTATTTTAAATTGCCTAAGCATTTTAAGAATCTGTTCCCCATGAAAGTCTAATTCTAACTCCAACTCACGAACACGCTTTCTTTCTTCTCGTTCATGTTCGTACTGTTCATGCATTTTCTTCAATTCTTCAGCTGAATTAACTTCGTACTTGGTGTACAAATAATCCAGTAAATTCGATTGGTTTACATAACGAATTTTCACTTTGTTTTGTAGCGTAATAACTTTGTTTTTGCTTTTTGCAGATTGCTTTGCTTCCGTTATTGCCTCAAGATACTTAACAAATAAGACCGTCAATGTGATTGAACCTACAACTCCAGTCAAAAGATAGCCCGCCAAAACTTCAAACTCTAACACCATCTGTAAAAATACTAATAAAAAGATACTAACAATAATTGCGCTCGAACAAATGATGGCCATCCCACGCATGTTTCGAATTGCAAGCTGTGCTTCTTCATAACGGAAAATACATGCTTGTTTTTCACTTTCCAGCCTTGATAAATCATGTTTTACTAACTTTTGATATTCTTGAGCTTCAAAAATTTTATTATATATTTCTTCAACTTCATCTTGAATTTTTTCAATTTTGTAGAAATTAGTGTCGCTCATTCTCTTGTTAGTGTGATGTTTCTTTTTTTCTTCAATCCGAAAACGGATCAACGCTTTTGCGTGACTTTGTAAAATAGTTCGGTCCTTTTGCGAAAATGCATCTATTAATTCCATATCTTTCAGGTGCACATTCACCGACTCATACTCTTCACTAAGCTTCTTCGTTTCCTTTGTGGCTTGTGCAATTTGTTCTAAACACTCATAAACATATTTATTTCTTTGATACGAATCTTCAAAATCCAACTCATCACGTGATGTTATTTTTTGATCATCCGAATCTAAATGCGTATCAATCTCTTCGCCCTTGCCTCGAAAAAACCTCTTAAAAAGTCCCATACGATATCCCACCCATTACAACGTCGCCTGATTATTGTAGTCTTCTTTTAAATCATTCACAATTTCTCTAACTGCCAAATAGTATTCAGCCGTTTCTAAATTTTTCTTTTTATCTAATGCATCTTTAATTACCTGCATTTCCCTCGATTGAACAAATTGTTCTGACACTTTTTCAATGAATGCATCGACTTCCATGATTTGTTCTTTCAATTCTTCTTCAAGGTATCCCTCAATATAAAACTCTTTCTGTGGTTCCGACAGTTTTTTCAACTTAATTCGTGCAATCAAAGTATTTCGATCAGGAAATAATTGATACGCTTTCAAAAAATAATCATCTGCAAGATCAAAATAGAATAACCTAGTACACACAATTGCAAGATTGTAATAAATATTTGCAAGAAATTGATGATCACCACTTAGATTTGTCTCAATCAACTTATAGTACAGCTCAAATGCACGATGATACTTTTTAACCTGTACATAGTAGTCAGCTCTCTTTTTGTTCAAAAAGGATGCCTTGGTTTGTTGATTTTCACGAATGCATGTCTCAATCAATGCAATTCTATCTTTGTCACAAAAATGCACATACTCTAATGTAAACCCTAAGAACGACTGAAGCGAGCAATTTTGTCTATATAAACTCGACAAGTGCATGGATAACTCATACAAACCGCACTCTTTATCAATCCAACAAATCAACTCTTCACCGATCATATCCCTACCCATATAATCCGCATATACACAGATATAATAGCATAGTTCTTCAATTGAAGATAAGCTAATTCCTGGAAATTCCATATAATAAGCTTTCTCAGCCCGTTTCCCTATTTCCAATGAAAGATGTGCCACAATTTTTCCTCCTAATCAAGCATAATACAGTCTTCCCAAGTATTTGGAAGCGGTTTGAAAAAATCTCCAAACCCCAAATCTGTCACCTTATAACAAAGGGTTTGACTAGAACACATGGATAGATTCAACTTCACTCTAACTGTTTTTTCTGGTCTACCGTTAAATTCGCAAAGGTCGATACAAATCCTTCTAACCTCCCTATGATTAAGGGGTGTAATTATAAGTTCAATCTGCTTTTCCTCACCTAGCAAGAATATCTTTTCTGCTTTAGCATCAAACCAACTTATTCCAGCATCTAGCATCGAAAGGTACTCTTGTTCATCTGCATTGCTAATAAGAACGCTCACATTGCACACTAATTTCTCTTTCCCCAAAAATATGTATTTCTCTGCAAGCTCACTTGGAAATATCGTCTCAATTCCGCACAAGCATGCACCCTTACTGTATAAATTATTACCACCAAATACTCTTCTATTTCTTCCTAAAACTGAAAGTGCCGGCTTATAAAAATCTCCTGTGAATCCTCCCCCAACCAAATATATGGAGCTAAATATTATCTCACTCGTGAACTCTTGTGATACTTCCAAAAAATCTGTTTCCATCTTTTTCAAGTAAATTTCTTTTTCCATATCCGAAACGAAATCATCCCGTATGTATATCTGTGGGTATTCCGTCTCATGAATAAAGGTAACGCACGGTGTTGTTTTCGAATTTACTTCCACACGATATCCCACTAAATGATCTGTAGAAAAATCCATAATTCCAACCGCATACTCCCACAATTCCTTGGGTTGATGAATGACATAATGATACAGACTTTCGTCATGACTTTTTAGAAAAACCTTCTGAGAATGAATACCAATTTCCCTAGTTGTCTTTAACAACAAATCAACCATTTCTTTATTCATTACACGAGCGGTTATTACAAGCGCATGAATCGGCATATTTCCACGTACAAATGCCATCATAGACAGTATTTTACGAAAATACATCGTAAATAGCTCCGTGTAGTTGATTTCACTCTCTTCAATCCACACCTTATCATTCGATAACGCTCTGAAAAGGATATCTTCAAGAAAGATACCTTCCTCCTTCTTTTTGAAAGCATCTCTACCGTAGTACCATTGATTAATGCCTTTTCGCTTACATAAATAAGTTGGAATATTATATTTTTCATATTCCTTTGAAATTTCCATTGTTTCAATTTTATGTTCTGGAGAAATCGCATAACTTATTTGAGTAAATTCACGATGAATATCAACTCCAATAATTATACCTTTCTCCCTCTCTTTAACCAAATCTCTCTTCATTCGTAGACCCTTTTCTATAGAACCCTTTTCGCTATTTTATGTTAAAGATTTTTTCTGATAAAAACGTTTTCTTCTGATAATCGATTAATAATTCGTCCACTGTATCAAAATCTTGTAATGTACTACTAATAACAATATCATTGAGCATTTCATATTTACTTTCACTCTCTGAGCCGGCAATATCACTTTTTTCAAGAACTCCACTCTCTGTTAATTTTTCGCTACTCTTTGTTTTCTCAGAAATGTAGTACTGAAGCCGTTCACCAAAGAACAAATTAAACTGTTTTAAATAATTTCCCCCAAACACTTCTTTCATTACCTCTTTTGAATACTCTGCTCCAGCATTGGATTGATTTTCAAACAAATAGTGCAATTCAATCTCAGCAAAATTCTCTTCTGATTTAAATTCAACAAAGGTCTTATTCTCGAATATTTTCAAATAAGGAACAACTTCTTTAAACTTCAAATAGAATGGGAAAAACATATCCTTTACAAGCAATTTTGTTAAAATATTGCAAATAAGTTGCGTCCTCTTAGAATCTATTTCATCAAAATGATTGGAAAAGTACTTTATATATGCCAACTTGCAACAATCATTTAATGCTGCACCATCTAACAACTCTTTTTCGAGAACATAGAATACATCATCTTCAACAATCTTTTCTCGAACAATATAATCATATGCATTGTGTGATAAATAAGCATTCACAATCTGTTGCTTCGGTGTCTTTTTGTAATAATAAGAAAACACTTTATGTTTTGTAGCAATATATCCGTTACTAAAAAATATGTGTTTCAAAATTCGTTCTGCAATATCTCTCGCATCAATGTCAAATAGTATGGATGCATTCCATATATCCCTCATTTTCTTGACATTGCCAAAATAATACAGGTTCAAATACTTCAACATCAATTCATTATACTTGTCACGAAAAAATACATAGGCGGCCATGTTTAGAGTGCTTTTTTGGTAATCCATATCTTCTGTTATCAAATTCGTGCAAAGTCTGATTAAAACTTTTATTCCAACACCTTCATATCCAAACTGATTGACATAATTCAGTGCTCTCTCATACTTTTCACGCACCACTAAATATCGGATAATTTCTCCCCGCTCCTTTTGCGATAAGTAAGATACGTCAACTTGATCAAGCAACACATCTAATTTGTCCTCTAAGTCATGCTCATAATAATAGCGAACCAAATGTTCCTGTATTGATTTTTTACTAAAGAAATCGAGTTGTTCTGACTGAAATAGCATTTCGTATCTCAACAAATTATCTTGCTCAAGCATTTGATATGAATTATATAATTGGCTCAGATATAGTTGATATGCAAAATGTTCATTCGATACTGGTGCCAAATATTTACCCACTTTACCCACTATCATTAGTTTCTTAATTGAAAAATTGATCGAATTTACATATCTGTTTTTGTTTGCATCTTCAAGTAAAATTTGAAATTCATTTGTAATAATTGGTACCGTTGCTACCTTATTAACAACTGCGTATTCTTTTTCCCCGACAATATTTTCCTGGATAAGAATCACCTTTTTAATATCATCACGCTCAATCTCGACTAGATGAGCAAATACAAGGTCAAGAAACTCTTTTGCAACAGATTCATCCGATAGCAAACCATCTGCAAACTGCTGATACAGATACGCTAGGTTCATACTAATCCGTTTTTTTCGAATTTGTTTCATTAGAAACAACCTTATCTTATCATAATACTGAGCGTAAATGTCTGGATGCAATTCTTTGTTTTTCACCACATCATAATAGAGTGCTGCTGCATAATCAGAATCCAGATTGTTTTCATAAGAAAAGTATAGATAGACAATCCTTGGTACGTCCATCGTACTTTCAGTTGGCCTACTCATCCAAAAATAATCGTACAACTTTGTAATTCTAAGTTCTTTTTGTATTGCCAAATCAAACCAAATATGTGCCTCTTTTTTAACAACATTTCCTTTAATAAGTAAAGACGTTAGCACTCTCAATATCTCAACATCCTGATATGCTTCATAACATTTTTCCAAAATTTTAATTACACGCTCATTATAATCTCGCATTCTTGATGCGAGCATTGTCATTTGTAAGGCAATTTCCTTCGTCATTACACGATTTTTTAAAACAAATTCAGCAATGCTAAGCTCAAATCTACCTAACTTAGAAAAGTAAGAAGGAGATGCCTTATAGATTGCAAATGCTTTTGTATATAATAATGGGCTATAAATCCCTTTATAATATTGCTCCTCAATTGCTATCAATTTCTTAGTTGCATTATTATAATCATCCAAGCAATCAAGTCGTAAAAAAAAGATGCTCATTCTGTTAGAGTGTCTTAAATAAATTTCACAAATTTCCTTTTCATAAAAATCCTGTTGCTCCACTTCACACTTAGACATAATATACAAGTAGAACGTGTAATTTTCAATTTCCGAACTAGCCCTTGGGTCTTCTGCAAACATGGTTTCAACTCGCTTTAATATCCAGCGTGCTTCGTTTAGCTTTTCCTGTTCCACTAACAAATATGCTTGAAATAATCTTGACAATACATCCTTATTATTGATCATATTCATTTTTTCTACAATTTGTTCAGTCTGAAGAATCCATGTGCTTTTTTCCTTTTTTCCCAACGAGTAAAGAACAAACTGATCTAAAATTTGAAACCGTAACTGTTTTAATTCTTTTTTATATCCAAATGCAGACATTGGTACTTTGTTTCTAATTACCTTGACTATAATCTCAAATTTTTGGGCTTTTGAGTAAACAATGATTTTTCCAAAATTGTTTCCCTCATGCAAAGCTTCTTCCTTAATAAAATATTGGACTTCACAACGATTTCCAGAAAAATCCTGTTCCAAAAGAAGACTCTTGTCAATTTCAATAAACTGGCCTTCTACACTGACTTCTAGTTCTGTATACCCCCAGCCATTTCGCTCAATCTGAATACGCTTAGGTTTTATAATCTGACTTCTTTCAATTTCTACCACGCTTTGATCAACGTGAAAAGAGATGGGTTGCTTCTTTCTAACACATACCAAGAATTCTTCAAGGTTTCTTTCATTTAGCACGTGTTTTGATAACCCTCTATAAACCCCTAAATGTTGCCGATCACTCCCCGAAAAAACACTAACAAAGTCTTCTGAATAGAATAATTCAACAGCCTCTTTCCAACTACCTTTTGCCAAATTAGCAAAATGAAATAAATTCTTCACATTTCCCATGGAAGAATTCAAAACCGTCTGCTCTATTTGTACCAAAAATGGAAGATAGAACTCTCCAATATTGGATATAATACTAAACTCACCCTTTACAACATCTCCCTCTTCAAGTCCATTTGAACCAAATTGATAGCCCAACTCAATAAAGGTACCATCAAACTCTTCTTTTTTCAGTTCCATTCTATAATGAGAAGATACTACTCTTCCACAAATATGCTTGGCATTCTGACTGGTAATAAAAATCGTACCTGACTTTATCTCATTTTTCTTAATCGAAAATTCTAGTTTTTGTATTGGAAAATCTAACAAACCCGATTCATACTCATAATGATCTTCATTAAAGCGAGACATGATCTCTGACATTTTTTCACCCACCCACTGTTGTTTGATAAATTATATCATTTTTTTACTATGTTCACAACAAATCACAATAAAAAACAAGCGGAAAGGAGTTCATCTAAATTTGATGAACTCCTCTGATTCTAGGTACTATTTTTAACTCATTCTTAATTATTCTAAATTTAGTTTTTTAGAAACAATGTGATTTACCACTAGGTAAAATACTACAATACACACACACATGATGCCTGAACTCACCATCATTTGAACTGATTGCGAGATAAACACTTCAGCTTCTGAATAACTCATCGAAAACGAAATTGGTACTGCAAAAACAGTCGTAATGATTTGAACAATAAATGTTATTAAAAAGTATACACCTATTCCCCATACAATTTTATACTTATTAAACAGTTGTCCTACACTGAGGGAGAAGTATCCTGTAAGTGCCGAAAAAAGTGGAGAAATAAGCATTGTTATAACAACACCAACAAGATATATCACAACCCAGGCAATGGCATCCGCTGGGATATCAACATTAACAATTTCATTGATTGTTTGACCAACAAAACTTAAATCACCATTTATATTTGCGCCTATACAAAGAACAATCGCCCCAATACAAACCACAATTACGATGCTTGTAATAAAATGAATAATGTATGCCACCACCAATTTAGAAATAATCAATTCACTAGCTTTCACCGGCAACGTATGCATTAAATATCCTTCGCTCGAAAATAAATTTTTAAAAAATCGAATATAGATAAACAATGTCACTCCAAAGCTTGCTGCCATCAAAACCGTAACATAGATTACCCCATATCCCATTGTAAAGATCATAGAAAACGCTGTTCTTGCGTTATCGCCCTGAAAATCTAACAAGGATAAAGCAATACATGCAATAATCGAAAAAATTAAAACAACCAAATTTATCAAACCAATTAATTTATAACATTCATTCCACTCGTATTTAATTAATTTTTTTAACATGCAAATACCTCCCTAAAATAAGAGTCCACAGATTTTCCTTCACGTTCTCTTAATTCTTCAACGCTCGCATGCTCAACCATTATTCCATCCTTAATCAAAATCACTTCATCCAAAATGTTTTCAATATCCGTAATCAAATGGGTTGATATGATTAGTGAAGCTTCTGGATTAAAATTCGAAATAATTGTTTTAATGATATAATCCCTTGCTGCTGGATCCACTCCAGCAATTGGCTCATCTAAAACGTATAAATCAGCATTACGACTCATTACCAAAATCAATTGAATTTTTTCTTTTGTTCCTTTTGACATGGTTTTTAGAGCGTCTTCTGGATTTATTTTCAAAGACTCAATCATTTTATATGCACGCTCTTTATCAAAATCATCATAAAACTCTTCAAAAAAATCGAGAAGTGATTGTACCGTCTTTTGCGCTGATAAGTAGGTCTTTTCAGGTAGATAAGAAACCTTTTTTTTGCTTTCAACACCTGGCGCATATCCATTTATCAATATTTCACCTTCTGTTGGTGTTAACAACCCATTAATCATTTTAATCAGCGTTGTTTTGCCACTTCCGTTTGGTCCTAATAACCCAATAATATGACCTTTTTCAATTTTAATATTCAAACTACTCACTGCCATTTTCTGAGCAGTATATGATTTTGAGAGCCCAATACACTCAACTAACGAACTCATTCCCTCTCCTCCTTAAGTAAAGCATTTAATAAATCTAGAATTTCTTTTGACGAAAAGCCAAATTCCTTCATCTTTAACAAAAAATCCTGAACCTGTTCTTTTGCAATTTCTGTTTTCACTGCTAAAATCAACCCCTCATCTTCTGTCACTGTTCTCCCACTTGTACGAACCGTTACAATCAATCCACTTCTTTCAAGTTCAACAAAAGCTTTTTGCATCGTATTCGGATTCACTCCGGCGTCTGCCGCAAAATCTCTTACGCTTGGCAATTTGTCGCCTGCTTTATAAAATCCAGAAATAATTTGCCGTTGAATTCGCTCTACGATTTGTGCATAAATTGGTTTGTCATTATTTAAGTTCCATGACATTTAATCACTCCTTTCCATATGCTATTTCTATCATGATTTGTTTTATTGTTCTAATCACTTAATACAATAATACATCATTTTCAAGATATGTCAAGCTAGTTTTCAATTTTCAGATTGATTACCCTAATAATGGAGTGGAAACCCAACGGATACCACCCCACCAATTCATAAAAGCCAACTAATTATCCTAAATTTCTACTACCCATCCACTTGGACCATCCAGTTTTCCTAACTGAATTCCTGTCACTGTATCATACAAGCGTTGACTCAATTCGCCAATTCCACCATCCGCTATCTGTACCACATTATTTCCTTCTCTCAAATGACCAACTGGTGATATAACCGCTGCCGTTCCAGTTCCCCACACTTCTTCAAGGCTTCCATCCAATGCCGCATCAAATAATTCCTGAGCTGAAATTCTTCTTTCCTCAACTTCAAACCCCCAGTTCTTGCACAATGTTATACAAGTATCTCTCGTAACACCTGGTAATATACTACCATTTAGCATTGGTGTAACAACTTTTCCGCTTATTTTAAAGAATATATTCATCGCTCCAACTTCTTCGATATACTTCTTTTCAACCCCATCCAACCACAGCACTTGCGAATATCCTTCTTCATGGGCTTTGACTTGTGCCTTCAGGCTTGCTACATAATTAGCTCCAGCTTTTGCTTCTCCTAATCCGCCACGTACAGCTCTTACATACTCTTCTTCAATCCAGATTTTAACTGGATTGAGTCCCTCTGGATAATATGCACCTACAGGGCACAAAATAATCATCAACTTATACGTATTCGAAGGCCGAACGCCTAAAAACGGATCTGTTGCTATAATAAATGGTCTTACATATAAAGATGTTCCCTCTTTTGTAGGAACCCATGCCTCATCCATTTTTACAATTGCTTTAATTGCCTGCAAAAAATCTTCAGGATCTACTTTAGGTATACAAATTCTTTCATTTGTATTGTTTGCACGTTCAATGTTCTTATCTGGTCGAAATAAGAGTGTTTTTCCAGCAATACCTTTGTATGCTTTTAACCCTTCAAACATTTCCTGTCCGTAATGAAAAACCATTGCAGAGGGTTCTAACTCAATTGGACCATAGGGAACAATTCTTGGATCAATCCATCCTTTTCCTTCTACATAGTCCATAATAAACATATGATCCGTAAAAATCGTACCAAACAGCAACGGATTATCTTCTCCCGGAATCTCTTTCAATTTCGTTGCTCTTTCAATCTTAATATCCAACATATTTTTGTCTCCTCAATATTCTATTTTAACGTTAATAATCATAAACATTTGTACCCTTAACCATTATTATACTCCCATTTCAAAAAGTCAATATTTTCCACTAATTTATAGATTAGTTTTTTCAGTTATGCTATACTATTTTTACTTATGAAAGGGTCTGAAAAATATGAAAAGTAGACAATATAGAACTATTTTTAATTCCATACGTACAAGTTATGAAAACGGGGTTTCTTCTCTAAAATCTTTTTTCTTACTTCGATGTCTTTCTCTAATTTTTTCTCTATATTACGCACTTACTTCTATTTTACTCGCTTATGAGGGACACTATTACCTAAGTATTATTGTTCTTTTTTCAATCACTGCAATGGCCGGATGCTTTTTAGCAACCTTTGAAAACAAAAATTACCTATCACTTAGAATCTTTCAAACAACGATTACTACCACATCAATCTGTTTAAGCATCTTTATTGGTTGGGATTATTCATTTCATTTATTTCTAATCATGGTTATTTTACTCACCATTTTTTCCTTTTCAATTACTAGCAGCAATAAAAAATGGGAACTACTAATTCTCATACTTCTTTTTTTAATGATTCGAGTATTTCCCTCCCCAATTCTATTTTCAGATTCAAAACGTTTTCTGTTTACAACCATCTTTTCTATTACAAACGCTTTATTTGCTTTACTAGGCATTATCTTTATAAGCGTATACTTTACAATGAAGTTTCACTCGTTTGTAGTACGCTATGAGCAAAACTCGAAAAAACTTAAAACCGCATATTCTATTGACCCTTTAACAAACTTATTGAACAGAAACGCGATGCAAGAACATTTTACGGAGCTCACTCATAGGTATTCTATGCAGGGTGAATCCTTTTCCGTTGCCATCATTTCAATCGACTCTTTTCAAAGCTTCAATTCTATGTACGGTTTATCATTTGGTGATCTACTGATTAAAGAATTTTCCTCCTTACTAACAAAGCGTTTTCCAAATAATACACTGGCTCGATGGAATGGAACCGAGTTTATGATTACTTTTGAAAAAATAACTTTCGCAAGTTCACAAGTGGCACTGAACGATTTTTGTAATTATCTAAACAATTATACTTTTTATATTACAGACACCCCCATTCACGTTACAATCAGTGGCGGCATTACAGAATATATTGATTTTCAAGGAATTGATGCAACCATCATTTTGGCACACCAGAAACTATTACTCGCAAAGCAAAATGGAAAAAACCAGATTACATGCTAATCTGGTTTTACTTTTTCATATTTTGTAAAGGTATACTCTAAGTTGAAATATGTCTGTTCTTCACTCTCTTCTCGCATAACCCATTCCTTCATGTTATCAAGATTTGGGAAATATGTATCTGCTTGATACTCATGAAGAATTTTTGTAACGTACGCTACGCTACAATAGTCTATCATTGCTTTATAGACACTGTCCCCACCAATAACATAAATATCTTCCACTGGATACTTTTCAAGCTCTTTCTTCAATTCCGGTATTGAATGCACAACAATAGCACCTTTTACTGAGTAATTTTTATTACTTGATAAAATAATATTGGTTCGATTCCCCAATGGCTGCTTTTGCGGAAAACTCTCAAATGTTTTTCTCCCCATCACAATAACTTTTCCCGTTGTCTGGTTTCTGAAAAATTTCATGTCATTTGGAATCTTAACCAAAAGTGAATTGTTGTATCCAATTGCCCAATTACTATCTACTGCTACTATTAAATTCATTTTATCTTGTATCCTTTCGTCATATAGCAATTGGAATGTTTTGAATTTGTGGTCCCGTCACATAATCCGATATCCAAATATCCTTTGTTGTAAACTTATAAAAATCTTTAACCTCTGGATTAAGCTGAAATTTTGGTGCCTCATAACATGGTCTACTAATTAATTCTTCAATGATCGGAATATGTCTGTCATAGATATGCGCATCCGCAATCACATGAACAAATTCACCAACATTCATATCGCAAACCTGCGCTATCATATGCATCAAAACAGCATATTGCGCAACATTCCAGTTATTAGCTGCCAAAACGTCTTGGGATCTTTGATTCAAAATACCATTCAACGTTAACTTACCATGCCCCTTTTTCTGCGTAACATTAAAGGTCATACTATATGCACAGGGGTAAAGATTCATTTCATGTAAATCTTCATGTACGTATATATTTGTCATAATACGTCTACTATAAGGATTATGCTTCAAATCATAAATCACTCGATCCACTTGATCCATTAATCCTTCCTTATACTGATGCTTTACCGCCAATTGATAACCATATGCCTTACCTATTGAACCATTTTCATCTGCCCACTCATCCCAGATATGACTTTTTAAATCGCGAATATTATTTGATTTTTTTTGCCAAATCCATAAAATTTCATCTGTAGCACTTTTTAATGCTGTTTTCCGAAGTGTAATAAGGGGGAATTCCTTCGATAAATCATAACGATTAACAACACCAAACCGCTTTATTGTGTAAGCAAAACTACCGTCTTCCCATTTTGGTCTTACCAATTCACCCTCTGTACTTGTTCCATTCTCTAAAATATCTTTGCACATCTGAATAAATAAATCATCTGCATAACTCATTCTAACTCTCCATTCAACTATTCAATGTCATTTCGATCCCATTTATCTGCCAAGGAATTAATCTGATCTGCAAATTTCGCCATATCCTTATTTGTAATTCCACCATTCTTTTGAATCACTTTAAGTAAACGTTTTTCTGCCAAAAGCAATCTATCGAGCATTTCTGAAGCTGCTTTTGTTTTCTTTTTAATCTGGAGAGGCGCCCCAACAACTTCACATTCATTTGTTAATAAGTTGTACCTCGTTCCACTAAATGGTGCAACCGCATTTAGTGCGTACTCTTCAATCAGACAATCTCGAAACGACTCACAAACCTTGTCCTCACCATGTACTACGAAAATATTCTCCGGTTTATTCTCAAATGCATTCACCCACTTCAATAAACCTTCTTTATCCGCATGTCCAGACAATCCAACCAACTTTTTCACTTGCGCTCGAATATCAATTGACTCGCCAAATAGCTTTACTCGATCAGCTCCATCAATAATCGTTCTTCCAAGTGTTCCAACTGCTTGATATCCAACAAATAAAATCGTGCATTCCTTTCTCCACAAATTATGTTTTAAATGATGTCTAATTCTTCCAGCCTCACACATTCCAGAAGCTGAAATAATTACTTTTGGAACATCATCAAAATTAATTGCTTTCGATTCATCACTCGTAATAGAAAGATTCAAGCCCGGAAAAGTAATTGGATTAATACCCTTAGACACAAGCTCCATTGCCTCATCATCAAAACAACTATAAATATTTTTATGGAAAATCCCTGTGGCTTCTACAGCTAACGGACTGTCCACATATACCGGAAAATTAGGGAAATCACTTACCAATCGCTCTGCTTTGATTTTTCTCAAAAAATAGAGTATTTCTTGCGTTCTTCCCACCGCAAATGAAGGGATTACCACATTCCCCCCCTTAGAAAAGGTTTCTTCCAATACACTTACAAGTTCACCTATATAATCAAGTCTATTCTTATCATGATAACGATCTCCATATGTAGATTCCATAACAATAAAATCTGCTTCAGAAGTTGTCTGTGGATCCTTAATTAAAGGCTGATTAACATTTCCTATATCACCCGAAAATACAATCTTTTTAGTTATGTCCTGTTCCTTGACCCACACCTCAATACTTGAAGAACCAAGTAAATGGCCAATGTCAGTGAATCGAATTTTCAAACAATCATCTACTTCGAAAATCTGATTATAGTGACATGGAACAATCAACTTAATCGTCCCATCTGCATCTTCCATTGTGTAAATAGGTTCCACTATTTCTTTCTTACTAGTTCTTTTTGCCTTTCTATTTTTCCACTCCGCTTCCTGCATTTGGATATGCGCACAATCACGAAGCATGATACTGCATAAATCAGCACTAGCATCGGTCATAAATATTTTTCCCCGAAACCCATTTGCATAAAGTTTCGGTAACATCCCTGAATGATCAACATGCGCATGGGTTAGAAGGACATAATCTATGAGATTATCCTCAACTGGTAACAATGCATTTTCATAGACATTGACTCCTTGCTCCATTCCGCAGTCCACCAAAATATGTTTTCCTGCTACCTCTAAATAGTGACAACTTCCCGTTACTTCATGTGCTGCTCCGATAAATGTAATGTTCATACCATTCCTCCATTTCTTATTCCCACTCATTATTCTGCTTATGGATTATCATTTTGGTCTTTCACGATAATATTATCTTCTTGTTTCATCCAAATTCTAATAAATGTTGTAAAGCACACTGCCAACAAAATGATTAAAACAATTTTTCCGATTGGTCTCGTAACCACATTCTTTACTACAAGATCATTCTTATCCAGCATATTATTCTTCACATCTACATAATAGAAGTAATCAACCGCATTAAGCTTTAAAAAATAGCCACCCGCTTTGTCATCTGTTGTTTCAAATAACCTTACTTCATTTAGATTCTTCGTTTTTGAATCATTCAGCAAAACTTCTTTCAAATTAATTTTCTCATTATCTAAAGCACGCTTATGCGTGTCAAAATATCCCCATATACTATCTTCATATACTTCGCTTGTTGATAAATCAATTTCACCATTTTCTCGAAGCAAAAAGCTATCTTGTTCAACTCCAAAAAGCGTAAATGCAAGTTTATCTTTCAGCGATTTTTCAAAATAAACACCTGCTATTCCACTCGTTACCACTCCTTGCTCATTGAAAATCGGTGCATAAATAACAAGAACATGCTCATTTTGAAATTTTGAAAATACAATTTGTGATACTCCCGCTTCGCCTTGCATCATGTTTTTAAAATAGTCCCGATCACTTATATCTATAATACTTCCATCTGTCGATATGCTCTTCCCACTTTCATATACATACCTTACCCTATCAAAGTCACTAATTTCTTCAACTTCCTGTAATGATTGTAGAATACTTTCTTCATTTTCAAAACTGTTTAAGTCAAACATATATGCAATGCTTTTTACATTATCCACCGAATGATTCAACCACAAATCAATTTCCCTTGTTTCTTGTCCAACTATTTCCTTTACATACAGCTCATTCCAATCTTTCAATTTACGTTCAAGGTTGGACTGAAACTCAATGAATACAATAATAATTAAACCCATAATGATTACGGCACTAAATAAAAGTACTGTAATTCCATAAAATCTTTTCTTTTTCAAATGTTATCCCTCACATTCAAAAACAACGATACTTCAATAATTTATTATAACACTTTTTACATAATTTATCTTTATCTTATTACAAAAAAACCGCCTATTGTAAATTCATACAACAAACGGTTAGAGCACGAGACGGGATTCGAACCCGCGACCCTCGCCTTGGCAAGGCGATACTCCACCACTGAGCCACTCGTGCATTCTTGCGCATTATCTGCAAGGAAAATAATACTATATTTCCTTCGTTCTGTCAATTATTGACTAACTTGATTTGCTAGATAAGTTCCCTTCGCAAGCTCATAATATTTCACTTTAAAAATCCTGGTCAATGATTCGTCTATTCTCTTTTCGCTCAATTTCCCTTCCGTAATCGCATTCAGTACTCCTTCGTAAGATTTCTTAAAATCAGATGGCATAAGAATCATATCACATCCTGCTTCAATTGCACTAACCGCTGCATCTGCCTGCTTGAAATTTCTTGTAATAGCATATTGGTTCATATAATCTGTAATAATAATCCCATCAAATTTCAAATCTTCACGAAGCATGTCTGTAACAATTGCTTTCGACATACATGCCGGCACCTTAGGATCTCCTGTAATATTAGGCGCCACTACATGGGAAACCATTATAAAATCAGCCCCTGCCCCAACTGCTGATCGAACGTTTTCGTAATCAACATCCATTAAATCTTCCTTCGTACGTTCTGTTTTTACTGTTCCTCGTCGTGGATCAACAGTAGAATCACCGTAGCCCGGAAAATACTTCATTGAAGTAAACATTCCCTTATCTTCGTATCCCTTTAAGCTACTTACACTCATTGATAACGCACTATCAATATCACTGCCAAAGGAGTTTTCTTTTATAAACGCATTTTCTTTTAATAAAGGATCAAATGTTGGAGCAAAATTAATATTAATACCATAATTGCTTAAATAAGTAGCCTTTGTAAGAGCATCCCCATATGCTTTAGCCACTCCACCATCAGCTGCTATTTCTTTTGCTGTTGCCATCCTTTCTTCTAATAACCCACTCTTTACAAACGGACTATCACCGCCACTCTCGTCCGTAACACCAAAAAACATAGCTCTCATGCTATAAGATTGAGTACTTTGAATCATACTCATAAACTGTTCTTTTGAATCTATATTTCCTTCATCATATATAATTCCACCCACCGGGTATTTTCCTATTCCGGCGTTTGTACTTTCTCCGGCTTCTTTCGCATTATTTACACCAGTAACGGAATAGGGCGTAACAAAAAACAAACCTGCAACTTTCTCTTCAATTGTCATTCCCGAAATTTGTGCACCCACTATCTCATCTAGTGCTACTCGAATTCCTTCCTCTTCAATCTCAAGTTGTTCTTCTTCACTAATGTTTGTTGTCCCATTGCTAGATACATTATCATTTTCAGACACCGTTTCATTTCCACTTATCTCATTCTGCTCTGTCTGTTCTTTTTCAGACACACTCTTTTTAGTGTCTTTTTCGTTATCACTTTTTGAATGACCACTAAACGCGAGCGCAATATTGATGACCACTACAAGTACCACAAGAATTCCCGCTACAATTGAAGCGAGTGTTAAAAAGGCCATTATTCGTTCATGTTTACGTCTTCTTTTTCTCAGCTCTTCTTTCGTTAGTTCTTGATTTTCTTTACTCAAAGTACTCTCTCCTATCTAATTCATATATACATAGGCGTTTGCGAAATGCCACAATCCCCTATTTTATGGGCTTTTTTACTGTTGA